>JBAUGH010000476.1:0-6718 GCA_049679565.1 Acidobacteriaceae bacterium | reverse complement strand
GCCTCAGGGCATGTACGTCTCAAACCACCCCAGCGCCCGCTCCAGCACATTGATCCGGTCCTGCTCCTTCACGAAGCCGTGGCCCTCGTTGGGATAGACGACCAGCTCGGTGGGGACGCCGAGGTCGTGCAGTGCGTGCCAGAACTCGAACGACTGCGGCGCCGGACACTCCCCGTCCCGGTCGCCTACGACCATCAGCGTCGGCGTCCGCACGTTCTTCACAAAGTCGATGGCCGAACTCTTCGCATACACCGCCGGATCGTCGTACACGGAAGCGCCAAAGAACGGGATCATCCACTGGTCGATGGAGTTTTCCCCGTAGTAGCTCAGCCAGTCCGACAAGCCGGCGCCGGAAACCGCTGCGCGGAACCGGTGCGTCTGGGTCACCGCAAACATGGTCATGAATCCGCCGTAGCTCCATCCGGTGATGCCCACCCGATGATCGTCGACCGGATATTGCTTCTCCACCGCGTCCACACCCGCCAGGATGTCGCGCAGATCCCCGTAGCCAAAGTCCTTGCGGTTGGCCTGGGTAAACTTCTCGCCCTCCCCATAGCTGCCCCGCGGATTCGGCAGGAGCACAAAATAGTCGAGCGCCGAGAACGGGACTGCCCCGTAGCCGGCCCCCGGCCAGCGCGGCATGTTCGCGGCCGATGGCCCGCCATGTACATACACAATCAGGGGATACTTCTTCGCCGGATCGTAGTGCGCCGGCTGGAGCAGCCAGCCCTGCACCTGGAACCCGTCGTTCGTCCACTGGATCGACTTCGCCTGGCCCCACATCGGCTTCAGGGCGTCGTTCAGATGCGTGATCTGCTTCATGTCCATCAGATCGCCCGCCCAGACTTCCGGCGGCTCGGAAAACGACGAGCGGATGAACGCGACCTCGTTGTTTTTGGAAGTCGCCACCCGCATCTCCAGCCCGCCCGCGCCCACAGAATCCGGCAGCGTCAGGTCGTACTGCGTCGAGGGCTGGTGCGATTCGAGATCGTAGCCAAACAAATGCGAGGACCCTCCTCGGATCGCCGCGATGCCCATCTGGTCATTCCCTTCCCACAGGAACCATGCAGCGCTTTCATGCCAGTCCGTTGTTACATCCACGGGCTCTCCGCCCGCCGCCGGTATCACGTAAATATCCCCGCCGGTCGATCCCTGATCCGACATCAGGCCGCCGATGAATGCGATCTTCGTACCATCCGGCGACCAGCGCGGCACCGCCATCTGCAACCCGTGCATCGATCCCGACACCGTCTGCGGATCGAGCACCGCAGTCGGCTCCCCGCCCGGCGCCTGGGTGTACAGTTTCGCCACCCACCAGTTGTTTTCCCCGGGCGGATGCGCCGCCACGTATGCCAGCTTCGTCGAGTCGGGCGACCAGTCGTACTCGTAGACGTAAAGCTGCGCCGGCGTGACCTCGCTCAGGGCACCGCTGCTGACATCCACATCACCCACCCGCTGCACCTTCACATCCTCGACGCCGATCACGCCCGCGGGCAGCGGTTCCGGAGCCACCGGGCTGGGGCGTCGCATCGACCCTTCCACATACAGGAAGCTGATCTGCTTCCCATCCGGCGACCACGCCAGCTCATGCGCATAACCGTCCAGATCCGCCAGGTGCCGCGGAGGTGTCGCCCCGGAAGCATCGGCGAGAAAGATCGCCGTCTTGTGATCCGCCGTGCAGTCGGACAAAAAGGCGATCTGCTTCGAATCCGGCGAAAACACGGCTTCGCTCTCCGCCCCTCTGGCGCCCGCGGAGCACGCCGTGATCGGCCGCGCCGATTCAGGATTGGCCAGCGGCGCAACCTCGATGTCCGATCCCCCTCGCCCCCCAATCCCCCACACGATCCAGTTGCCGTCGGGCGACAGATTGGTCTCGCTGATGTTCTTCCCCTGACCCAAGGCATCGATCAGCTGGGTTACTCGCGGGTCGTGGGGAGGATTCACTGGCGGCGTCTGCGCCGCAGAGGCAAGAGCAGCACCCAGGGCAAAAGGGAGAAGCAGGGAACGCGCAAGAGTCATGGGCGCTTTTATATCAGGTCCCGTCATATCAGGTCTTGCCGTTCGCGCGCGAAGGCGTAAGGATGGTTCCGGTATGCCCGTCATTCGGCCCGCACAGTTCGGCAGCAGCGAAAGCGACGTCGACCTCTGCCGTATGCTGATGCGCGAGTACACCGCGTTCCTGAACGACTCCGCCGGCGGCGAACACATCTGCGTCGCCAGTATGGAAGACGAACTGGCAGCGCTCCCCGGCCCCTACGCCGAGCCGGCCGGCGCCATCCTGCTTGCCTACGATAACGACGTCCCAGCCGGCTGCGTAGCGCTCAAGCCGCTCCGCAAAGACGAGCACGCCTGCGAGATGAAGCGCCTCTGGGTCCGTCCCACTCATCACGGCAAGGGCCTCGGCCGCTCGCTGGCGGAAGCCATCGTGCAGGCAGCGCAGCAGCGCGGCTACCAAGCTATGTACCTCGACACCATGCCGGCAACGATGCAGGCAGCCTATGGCCTCTATCGGGCGATGGGCTTTGCTCCTGTAGAAAAATACGTCCAGAATCCGGTGATCCGCGACCCCGAGGCCATCGAAGTCGCTTATCTCCGCAAGGAATTGTGATGGCCTCAGAGACCCTGGTTTCCATCGCGGAGCAAGCCAGCCGCGCGCGCCCCCACGAAAACTTCGACGCTGCCCGCGAGCTCGAAGCCAAGCTCCGCGCCAGCATTCGCGGAGAAGTCCGCTTCTCTCCCGCCGACCGCGCCCTCTACGCAACCGACGCTTCCAACTACCGCCAGACGCCCATCGGCGTTGTGCTTCCCCACGACGCGGCCGACGTGGAAGCCACCGTCGCCGCCTGCCATGAGCTCGGCGCTGCCCTCCTGTCCCGTGGCGGAGGAACCTCGCTCGCGGGCCAGTGCTGCAACGTCGCTGTCGTCCTCGACTTCTCCAAATACATGCGCCGCCTTGTCTCTCTCGACCCCGAGAAGAAGCGCGCCATTGTCGAGCCGGGCATCGTCCTCGACCGCGTCCGCGAGGCCGCCGAGCAGCACCACCTCACCTTCGCTCCCGATCCCGCGACGCATTCGCGCTGCACTATCGGCGGGATGATCGGCAACAACTCCTGCGGCACCCACAGCGTGATGGGCGGCCTCACCGCCAACAACATCCACTCGCTCGACATCCTCCTCTACGACGGCACCCGCATGACGGTCGGCGCGACAACGGAGGAAGAAATCTCCGCTGTCATCGCACGGGGCGGCCGCCCCGCGCAGATCTACGCGGGCATGCGCCGCATCCGCGACCAATATGCCGACGAAATCCGCCGCCGCTTCCCCCGCATCCCCCGCCGCGTCTCCGGATACAACCTCGACGAACTCCTCCCCGAGAATGGCTTCAACGTCGCCCGCGCCCTGGTGGGCAGCGAAGGCACGCTCGCCACTGTCGTGAGCGCCACGCTTGACCTGATGCACTCGCCGCCCTGCCGGCGTCTCGTGGTGCTCAGCTTCGCTGACGCCTTCCTCGCTGCCGATGCCGTGCCGGAAGTGATTCGGCACGGGCCGATTGGGTTGGAAGGCATCGACGCGCTCCTGCTCGACTTCATGCGCCGCAAGCAGCTTGCCGTCGACAATGTGAAACTCCTCCCCGAAGGTGGAGGCTTCCTGCTCGTCGAGTTCGGCGCGGAGTCCGATGCCGAAGCGGACGCCAAAGCCCAGGCCTTCGCGGCGGCATCCACCACCTTCGGCACCCGCCCCATCGCTGCCCGCCTTTACTCCCCCTCCGACGCATCCCGCGTTTGGTTCGTCCGTGAATCTGCCCTCGGCGCCATGGTCTTTGTCCCCGGCGAGCCCCATGGATGGGAAGGCTGGGAAGATGCCGCCGTTCCCCCCGAGAAGCTCGGCTCCTACCTGCGGCAAATCTGGGCGCTGATGAAGGAGTACGGCTACCGCAGCCCCCTCTACGGCCACTTCGGTCAGGGCTGCGTCCATTCGCGCATCAATTTTGATCTGGAATCGGCTCCCGGCATCCGCCAGTTCCGGAGCTTCCTCGACCGGGCAACGGATATCGTGCTCGCCCACGGCGGCTCCATCTCCGGCGAACACGGCGATGGACAGGCCCGCGGCGCGCTGCTGCCCAAAATGTTCGGCGCTGAACTCATGGGGGCATTCAGTGAGTTCAAGACTCTCTGGGATCCTGACAACCGCATGAACCCGGGCAAGATGATCGAGCCCCTCGATACGCCGGTCTATCAGCCGGAAGACAACCTCCGCCTCGGCGCCGGCTATGTGTCGCCGCGCCCGCAGACCTTTTTCCAGTTTCCCGGCGAGCACGGATCCTTCGGCGAAGCCACGCTGCGCTGCGTCGGCGTCGGCGCCTGCCGCAAAGAGAGCGGCGGCACCATGTGCCCCAGCTACATGGCCACGCGTGAGGAACAGCACTCCACCCGCGGCCGCGCCCACCTGCTGTGGGAACTGCTGGAAGGCAAGGTCCTCGGGGCTGGATCGCAATCCGGCGGCGCGACGGACTGGCACAACCTCGCCGTCCACGAGGCCCTCGACCTCTGCCTCTCCTGCAAAGCCTGCAAGACTGAGTGCCCGGTCAACGTGGATATGGCCACCTACAAGGCCGAATTCCTCGCCCACTACTGGGACCACCGGCTCCGCCCGCCGCAGCACTACGCCTTCGGCTTCATGGATCGCCTGGCGCATCTCGCCTCGCTCATCCCCAACGTCACCCCGCGCCTCGCCAACCTGACACTGGCCACACCTGGCCTGTCGCACCTCATCAAAGCCATCCTCGGCGTCGCCCCGCAACGAAAGCTTCCGCAATTCGCGCCACGGAGTTTTCGTCATGAGAAGGCCGGAAACGCGCATACCGGGGCTGGTCAGACCAACAACGCTCCAGCGGTGTTTTTATGGCTGGACACCTGGAACAATTATTTCCATCCGCAGTCTCTCGGAGCGGCTGCCGCTGTGCTCACCCAGGCTGGGTTCACCCCTGAAATCCCCCGCCGCCATATCTGCTGTGGCCGTCCCCTCTACGACTTTGGACTCCTCCCCGCTGCCCGTGCCTATCTGGAGAAAATCCTTCAGGAACTCGCTCCGCAAATTGACGCCGGCCTCCGTTTCATCTTCCTGGAGCCCAGCTGCGCCTCGGTCTTTCGCGACGAGCTGGTCAACTTCTTCCCCAGTGACGCCCGCGCTAAGCGCCTCCGCGACCAGACCTTCCTGCTCAGCGAATTCCTGGTCCGCCACGCGCCTGATTTTCAGCCCGCGCAGCATCCGGGCGAAAGAATCGTGCTACACGGCCACTGCCATCACAAATCCATGATGAAGATGACCGACGAAGTCGAGCTTCTGCGCCGCACCGGGGCCCAGGTCGAGCTCCTCGACTCCGGCTGCTGCGGCATGGCGGGACCCTTTGGCTTCGAGCGCGACAAATTCGAAGTCTCGCAAACCCTCGGCGAGCGCGTTCTCCTGCCCGCGGTTCGCGCCGCCACGTCGGAAACAATTCTCGTAGCCGACGGCTTCAGCTGCCGCGAACAGATTGCGCAGAATTCTCCGCGGCGGGCTGTGCATTTCGCGGAAGTGATCGCCGGACAACAAATCCCATGAATGAACAGGCCGATACCGGAAGAAAGGAACGAATTCGCCCCTGTAGCGCCGACGAGCGCGCCGCCATCTTCGCCATTGTCAACGCGGCTGCCGAAGCCTATCGCAATGCGATCCCTCCCGATTGCTGGCACGACCCTTACATGCCGATGGAGGAAGTGGAGTCGGAGATCGCCGCTGGGGTCAGGTTCTGGGGATGCGAGATCGATGGAGCACTCGCGGGCGTGATGGGGATTCAGCCGGTCCGGGATGTCGATCTCATCCGCCATGCCTACGTGTTGCCGGCGTATCAGGGGAGCGGCGTGGGTGGCGCACTGATCAGGCATCTGCGCGGCCTTAACGCGCGGCAAATGCTCGTCGGAACCTGGGCCGCGGCTGAGTGGGCCATTCGCTTTTATCAGCGGCACGGATTCGAGCTCGTCTCACAGGAAATGAAAAACAGGCTGCTCCGCACCTACTGGACCATCCCGGATCGGCAGGTGAAAACATCGGTGGTCCTGGCTAACCCTCCGGTGGCAGGTTGACACGGCGCCGCTTTGCATCCTAAGGTGAAAGAGATGTCAGTTCGCGTCCACCATCGCCATCACCACCATCATCACGCGACGAGTGTGCCGGCGAACTTCCGCATCCCAGGTTAGAGAAACAGCACCCAGGATTCAAGAAGCCCGCCGGCGCAGAGCGCTGACGGGCTTTTGAATTTTGAGGCTCAATTCCCGGACAATGACAACGGAGACAAGAGATGACTGAACCGCAGATCGACTTCGCCAAAATGGACGGCCTCGTGCCCGGCATCGTGCAGGACGCCAGCACCGGCAAGATGCTCATGCTCGGCTTCCTGAACGAAGAAAGCTGGCGTAAAACCCAGGAAACCGGCTTCGTCACCTTCTGGAGCCGCACCCGCAAAAAGCTCTGGATGAAGGGCGAAACCAGCGGCAATCGCCTGCGCATTATCGATGTCTCCACCGACTGCGACCAGGATGCGCTCCTGTTCCGCGTCGAAGTCGAAGGCGACGGCCTCGTCTGCCACGAAGGCACCGTGAGCTGCTTCACCCGCCCGCTGACCGCCGGCAACGGAGCACGCGCATGACCGCCACCCATAAGCTTCGCCTCGGGATCCCCA
>JBAUGH010000475.1:0-2055 GCA_049679565.1 Acidobacteriaceae bacterium | reverse complement strand
TCACAGCACATCACTACGGCGGAAATCGCGGCCTTCCACTGGAGCTGGCTGCTCGTCGCGATCGCCATCCACTCTGTGACCTGCCTGCTGGTCGGGCTGCTGTATGGCGCGATGCTGCCGATGCTGCCGCGGCACCCGGTGCTGCTGGGGGGAATCCTGGCGCCGCTGTTGTGGACGGGCCTGCTGCACTCGGCCATGGGCGTCATCAATCCCGCGCTCGATGCGCGTATCCAGTGGGGATGGTTTGTGATTTCACAAGTGACTTTTGGGGTGGTCGCCGGACTGGTGGTGGCGCGGGAGGGCCGCATCCGCACGGGGAGCGGACTGCCCTTCTTCGCCCGAATGGGGATCGAAGCGCCAGGATTGATGGAATCCAATCCGAACGCAGGTCCGCCGGCGCCGGGTCCCCGGGAGAAGCATTGATGCGGCTGCGACTCGCCATGCTGTCTGCCGGGCTTCCGCTGGTTCTGGCGCTGGGGGGCTGCAACGATCTGCCGGGTTATCCCAAGGCCGGCCCTCCTCTCCCGCCGGATCAGATAACGGATTTTCACACACTCTACGAACAGAATTGCCGGGCCTGCCACGGCCCAGGCGGGGAAAATGGCCCGGCCATGGATCTGGCCAATCCCGAATTTCAGGCACTGGTGGACGACAATGCGCTGCGCGCCATCATCTCCAACGGATTGCCGGGTACGCAAATGCCTGCGTGGGCACAGTCGGCGGGGGGTATGCTGACCGATCAGCAGATCAACGCGATCATCGCGGGCATGCGGAAGGAATGGGCAAAGCCGAATGTTTTCGGCGGAGTTATGCCACCGCCGTTCCAGCAGAGTCAGGCCGGCGATGCGCGGCGCGGGCAACAGGCGTACGAGGCGCGCTGCGCGAGTTGTCATGGAGGCTCGGCGCGGCAGCAGGTGGCAAGCCCGGTGTATCTGTCGCTGGTCAGCGACCAGGCACTCCGCAGCATTATCATCGCCGGGCGGCCGGACATCGGGCAGCCGGACTGGCAGCACGACAATCCGAAGGGAGCGGCCAGCCAGCCGCTCTCCGAGCAAAATGTCACCGACATTGTTGCGTATCTGCATACCCTGCGGAACCCCGCGGCGGTTTCAGCCGCACCGCATCTTGCCCAGGAGGTAAAACCGTGGTCGAAATGAGCGACAGCCCGAACAAGCCGAGCACCGGTCCCGATATCGCCACGGCCAGCGAGCAGG
Organism: Acidobacteriaceae bacterium; assembly: GCA_049679565.1. Taxonomy (GTDB): domain Bacteria; phylum Acidobacteriota; class Terriglobia; order Terriglobales; family Acidobacteriaceae; genus Palsa-343. The sequence continues at coordinate 841 of JBAUGH010000475.1, read as the reverse complement.
CGAGCGATCGCGAAGATCCGAAAGTCGTTTCGCGACGCTGGCTGCTGCTGAAGGCAGGCATGGCTCTCAACGGACTGGTGGGAATCGCCCTTGCGGTGCCGATCGTGCGCTATCTGCTGTGGCCGGTGCGCAAGGACTCGTCCTACAATTCCTGGGTTTCGCTGGGCCCCGCGAGTGACTTTCCGGTAGGGCAAACGCGGCTGACGACGTACAAAACGCCCTGGACGCGGCCGTGGGATGGACAAACGGAGAACGTGGCGTGTTACGTGCGGCGCGAGGGCGCGAGCCAGTTCAAGGTGTTCGCCATCAACTGCGCGCACCTGGGGTGCCCGGTGCGGTGGTTCCCGCAGTCGCAGCTGTTCATGTGTCCATGCCACGGCGGGGTTTACTACGCTGACGGCTCGCGGGCGTCGGGACCGCCGGAGCGCGGCCTGTTCACGTATGAATACAAAATTGCCTCGGGGCAGTTACAAATCCAGGCGGGACAGATGCCGACTCTGTCCAACTCCGCGAAGCTGGTGAACATTGCGTTGCCGGGGAAGGATGGCGATTGCCCATGCCGCGGCTGAAACAGACCGGAAAGCGGGTGTACGACTGGCTGGAGCGGCGCCTGCAGCTGGAAGGCCCGGTCAAAGAGGCGGTGTTGCACAAGGTACCCCGCAATACCGCCAGTTGGTGGTACGTCTTCGGGAGCGCAGCGTTTACCCTGCTGATGCTGCAGATCGTCACCGGCATGCTGCTGGCCCTGGTCTATATTCCGTCAGCCGCCGAGGCGTGGAACAGCCTGAATATCCTGAACCACCAGATTCCTTTGGGCTGGTTTTTGCGCGCGCTGCATGGA
>JBAUGH010000474.1:0-7432 GCA_049679565.1 Acidobacteriaceae bacterium | reverse complement strand
GGAATGTCCAAGGGCGTCTCGAAAGGCTTGTCCAAGGGCCTGTCGAAGGGTCTCTCGAAGGGCCTGTCCAAGGGCCTGTCCAAGATCGCCATCTGCTAGGCGATGATCGCAATCCGCCCGGCCTGTTGAATTTTGCTCCGGAGAGCCTGCTGCCAGTGACCTCCGCGTGTACGAGAAAAGGAGGAGCTCCGGCTCCTCCTTTTCTGCGCTTCCTACCAGACTTTGCGATCGACGAATTCCCGCATCACCTTCGCCATAATTTCCGCCGCGCTGGCCCGGCGCACCACGATCTTCGCGGTTCCGGTCATGCCGCTGCGCAGCGATCCATCGTTGGCCAGGATGGCGTCGGCAACGTAGTACTCCAGCTGCGCGCCCCCTTTGATCTCCTTAATGCTCTCCACCGCCGGCGGCAGCTCTCCCGGGGCCGGCTGGATGGCGGCCACCGACGCACTCCGCGCAACAAACGTGCCGTCGGTCAGTAACCGGACCCGCGCGCCCGGATGCACGCGGCCCACCGCATATTCCGGAACGAAGATTCGCGCCCGCACCGCTCTCATATCCGCAATCCCGGTAATCGTCGTCCCCGCGGCAAGGTAGCTCCCCACCATGTCCCCCAGCCGCGGAGCGGTGACCACGCCGTCGCTGGGTGCCCGCGCCACCAACTGGTCCGACTCCTCCGCGGCAACAGTCTGCTCCACGCCGGCGCGCAGATGCTGCTGCACGGCCGCTCCCAGATTCCGCTGGTTCAGCTGGGCCTGCACCTGCTCCACTCCGGTCAGCGCCAGCTCTTCGCCGGACCCGGCGCGGGCCGACTCCAGGCTCATATTCTCCATGCGCACCAGCGGCTGGCCCGCGCGTACGCGCTGCCCCTCTTCCACCATCACCGCCGTTACCCGGCCGGGCACCGTGGTCCGCACCACTGCCAGGCGCACCGGCTCCACAAGATAGCGGGCGGTTACCGTTTCGTGAAACAGCGGAGCAAACAACAACAGCAGCAGGACCACCGCGGCCACTCCCATGCGCGGCCCGGTCAGCCAGGAACGAACCCGATCGCGTTTGTCCAGATAAACGGTTTGCATAAATCTCACCAGGGTGCGAATGCGCGATTTGAAAATCAACAGGGCCAGAGCCAGCGCCGGCACAAAGCCCCACTGAGGACTGAATCTGGAGAACACGTTGTACGCAAAGCGGACCACCGTGAACAGCAGCGCATAGCTGTAAATTCCGGAAAGTATGGCGTAGGTGACATAGCCCGCGCGCCGCCGCTTCGGCACGAAATCCACTTCCACCGGCAAATGAAAGATGCCCTGCCGCACCAGCCCGGAGAGATACGCCGTCGATTTCTCCTTGATATCGGAGAACCCGATGATCTCGGAGAAGGCAAAGTATCCGTCCAGCTTGATCAGCGGGTTCATGTTCACCACCACCACGGCCACTCCGGTGATGAGCATGATTTTGTACGCCAGGTCGTGCACCCCGCTGCCCGGCGGAGTGCCCCACCAGACCACCGTGGCGAAGGCGCAGAAGAACAGCTCGATCCCGATGCCCGCCAGGATGGTGATCAGCCGCTGCCAGCGCGTCGCGTATACCCAGGCCTCGCTCACATCCACGAAGAAGGCCGGGGTGAGATAGATCAGGTGGAAGCCCATCGAATGGACCTCGCCGCCGTAATGCTTGCAGGTCAGCCCGTGCGACGACTCGTGGAAGAATCCGAGGATCAGAAACAGAATCCAGAACTCGGCCAGGTCCGCTGCGCTCTTGTCGGTAAAGGTGTAGAACGCCAGCGTGTCGTGCCCGATCTGCCCCCAGTTGGCCACGAAGATGTACGTCATGAAGACGAACAGAACTGCGCAGATCGCCATGAACCAGCGGCTGTAGATCCACTGCAGCCAGGGGTAGATGCGATCCAGATAGCGGTCCGGATCCCACGCCGAAAACTGCATGTGCGCCACATCGCCCCACTTTGACTTGCGATGGGCGTGCTCATGCCGGCCGGCTTCCAGCTTCTCCTGCAGCGCGATGTTCTTCTCGAGCGGCGTCCTGTACCAGAAATCGATGGCCTCGAGGCCGCTGGTAAACTCCCGCAGATCGTCCGGCTCATAGCGGACGCCATGCCGTTCGGCAACCAGCTCCGAGACTTCCTCCCACGATCGGTTGCCGTCGAACAGCTCGACGATCTGCCATTGTTCCGGGGTGAAGCGGTACATGCCCTTCTCGCCGCGGATCATGGCCACGACCACCCGCTCCCCGTCGTCGATGTTTTCCTGGGCGATCAGCGCGGGATTCAGCCTCGGATATCCCGCCCGCACCCGCCGCGCGGGCAGGTCGGGCAGCGCCGCATTGAGGGCCTCGGCCAGGTTCATGGGATTCGCTCAGCGCGGGCGCGCCACGCGCACCGAGGCCACCATCCCGGGCAGCAGCCCAGGCAGCCTGCCCGTCAATACCGCGGTTACTTCGATCGTCCCGCTGCCCGGATCGACCACCGGACTTAAATGTGTAACCGCCGCCGTTGCTGTTTCGCGGAAGTCGGGCGTCGCCGACACCGTCACCCGCTCGCCGCGCCGCAGGGCCGTCGCGTAGCGCTCCGGCAGGGTGAAGCGAATCTCCAGCGGCGAGGTTCCCGTCACCTGGAAGAGTCGATCTCCAATGTTCACGTACTGCCCCAGCCGCACGTAGCGCTGCGACACCACGCCGCTGAACGGCGCCGTGATCTTCGTCTTGCCCAGCTCCAGGGTCAGCGACTGCAATTGCGCCTGGGCTGCCTCCATCTCCCCCCGCTGCCGCTCTACCTCGAATTGCGTGGCTTGCAGATCGTAGCGCGCATGATCCAGCATTTCCTGGGTATTAATGCCCGCCTGGCGCATCGCTTCGGCCCGCTGCAGATCAGTCTTGCGGACATCGACTTCCGCCTGCCAGTTCTTCAGGTCCGCGTCGAGGCTCTGCACCTTGTATTCCGCCGCCATCCGGTCCGCGGTAATCTGCCGGTCGTCGAGCTGGGCCAGCGCCTGGCCCTTGCCTACCTCGGAATCCACGTCCGCGGTGAGGCTGCTGATCACCCCCGCCCGCAGCGCCACCACGTCGATCTGCTGCTCGATGGTCACCGGCCCGCTCACCACCAGATCGTCGGAGCGGGGCGGAGCAGGAAGCTCGCGCGGCGGATTCGCCGCCAGCGGAGTCGTGCTGGCTGCCGAAACCGTTGGGGGGCTGTTCTCGACGCCGCTCGATGAACAACCGAGCACCATCGCCAGAAACGCCGCAGCCGTCGCCGCCGTCAGAGTCCGCATCCTGTGCCTCATCCTCCGCGCCTCACTCTCCAAACCTCACCATCCAAACCATCCCCACAGCTTCGACCAGAACCAGAGCGCCGGATCGCGAAACAGCACATAGCCCAGCGGCCGCAGCCCGGTGCGAACCTTGCCGTACCCCTGCATGCCCGGTCGCAGAGCGCCGCCGGGATTCGCCACCATGATCCGCGCGTAAAAGGCGCGGCTGTCGCCCACCACTTCGCCCGCCGGGCTCAGCACCTTCACCCGGCCGGCAAAGGTTTGGGTGGGAAACGACTCCAGCTTCACCCGCGCCGCGTCTCCCTGCCGCACCAGCGGGATGTCCCGCTCCGGCAGCGCGACATCTACTTCCACCTCGTTGGTGCTCACCAGCTCCATGATGGGATCGCCCAGCGACAGCTTCCGCCCCGCGATATTTTCCACGTGCGGTGTCGCCACTACCCCCGCGATCTCCGAACGCAGCGTCATCCGCTGCATCTCATCGGTCGCCCGCTGCAGCTCGCCGCGCAGATAGCTCGCCTCCAATTGCCGCTGTCCGGCTACCGTGGCGTCGTTGTTCACCAGCGCCTGCGCCATCTGCGCCATGGCGGTGTTGTAGCGGGCCTGCACGGCGGCGAGGTTCGCGCGTTCGCTCCAGTCCGCCATCAGCGCCAGCGGGGTGCCCGGAAACACGCGCTGGCCTTCGTGGACCAGCACCGTCTGCACCACTCCATCCCGTTCCGCCCGCACATATTGCGTCTGGTCGGCGCCCACCTGGGCGTCGCCCGCCACCCGCATGGGCAGCGGCACCAGCACCAGGATCAGCACTACCGCCACCACCGCCGCCAGCCTCACCGTCCGCCGCCGCTTGTCCATCGCCATGAACCGCCGCTTCTTCTCGATCAGCGGCTCCAGGATCCCGATGAACGGCACTTCCTTGTAGAGCGAGGCGTTGCGCAGCGCCAGCGTCGCCTGGCTGGCCAGAATCTTGATCACCTCAATGTGCAGAGCGGTCAGAAAATCCGCGTCCGAGCTCTCGAACGACAGCACCCCCAGCCGCCCCTCGTCATCGCTCAGCGGCATCGCGAAGAACGCCCGCGATCCCGACTCCTCGAAATAGCGCTTGAATTTCTCCCGCGTCTCCGGCCGCGGATCGTCGACCTCGTCGCCGTGCTGGGTCACGTGGATCTCGCTGTCCAGGCCCGCCGCCCAGCGCAGCAGGTCGCCCAGCTTCACTACGCCCGGTTCCGACGTGTCCACCTTCGCCACCCCGGAAATGGCCTGGATGGTCAGCCGCCCTTTCTGCTCCAGGGCAATCGCCGCCCGCTCGTAGGGGATCACCAGCTGCGGCTGGTTCACGATGGCCTGCAGCACCCGCTGCTGGTTCAGCGTCGATCCAATCTCCTGTCCCACCGTCACCAGCGTCTGCAGTACTTCGATCTTCCGCTCTGCCTCCAGCAGCGAGGAGTTATGCAGCGCCTGGGACGCCGACTCCGCCACCTGGCCCAGCACGAACAGATCGTCGTCGGTGAACGGCTCTTCCCCTTCCCGCCGAATCGCCTCCAGCACTCCGGTCAGGCTCTCGCCGTCGAGCAGCGGTGCCGCCATCAGCGAAATGGCGGTGTCTCCGCTGCGCGCGTTGCGATCGGCCAGCGCCTCGTCCTGCTGCAGCAGCGCCTCGCCCGACTCGCTCACGTCACCGGCCGCTCCGCCACCCGCTCCCTGCCGATCGCCGGGCGCAGCCGCCGGATCCTCGCCCGTCTGCTGCACCAGCAGTAGATCCTCCTTGTCCACCATCCACAGATTCACCGTCCCTGCCCGGATCAGGTCCGCGACCTTCTCCACGATGACCGGCAGGAGCCGCTGCATTTCCAGAGTGGCGTTGAAAACCTTCTCGATGTCGTAGAGCTGCGTCAGCCGCATCACCGAGGCGAGGCCCGCATCGCGCTCGGCAGCATAGGCAAGCGCGCTGGCGAACCCGATCGCCGCCACCGCAGCAATCTCCGCGATCTGCGCCAGCGTCTCTTCCCCCGGCGGCTCCGCGAAGCTCACGACCTCAATGCAGCCCACCAACTGCTCGTCGCGCAACAGCGGCACGTAAGAGAGCGCAGTCACGTTCTGCCGCACGTCGAGATGCGCGTAGTCCTCGCGCCCAATCTCGCCGGCCGGGAACTGCAAAACCGTTCGATCCTGCGCGACCGCTCCCAGCGTTCCCGCATCCAGGGCAATCGCTCCCCCGTCCACGTTGATGTCCAGGCCGGCCATCGCCTTCGCGGTCCACACCGGCGCCTGCGCATCTTCGATGGCAAACACCACCACCGCCGCATCCGCAACCAGCTCCGCCACGCTGGACGCGACAATCCGCGCACGGGGCACAATCTCCAGCTCGCCCAGCAAAGCTGCGGAGACGTCCGCCAGTGGAAACACCGCTGCAGGATGACTCAACTGCAAGGCTCCTTCCGTCCAAACTCAGCGCAGTGCGTACGAAGCGAACCCGCTTCCGGGAAACTGCCGTTGCCGGGGTGAGACCTGGATTCCATCCGGTCTCCGGCTTCCGGGGATGAAGCCGCAACCGCCCTGGAGTTCGCTGGCGGTATGGTATCCTGCCGCTGCTTCTCTGGTTAAGTTTTTTCTCGCGAGGCTGATTGGGAGCCCGCGGCAGGCGGATGTCCGGCATTCCGGCAGCTTCCGGGAGGATGTGCGGTGAACTCACTCGAAATCGGTGTCCTCAAGCATGGCGAGGTCACCTCAGTCGCGCTCCGCGGCGCGCTCGTTTTGGGCCCTCCGGTCGACAGCCTCCGCCAGACGCTCGAGAACCTCGGCGCCCACGGAGAAATCCAGGTCGTTCTCGGCCTCGCCGACGTCATCAAGCTCGACTCCAGCGGCATCGGGCTCCTCGTTAAGGCACTCCAGCTCTCCAAAGCGGCCGGGGGGTCGGTCAAACTCGTCAACCCGTCTAAAATCGTCCTCCAGACCCTCACCATGTGCCGCCTTCTGCCCCTCTTCGAGGTCTTCAGCGAAGAGCAGGACGCGATCGCCTCGTTCGCCTGAGACTCGCCCGCCCGGCTTTCCCCTGGTCCCCTCTCGGCTCCCCCAAAAGCGGCATCGATTTTCTCTTGCAGATGGGCGTTTCCGCCCGCTTCGCAAAAGCGAACTGTCGTAGAATGGCAGTCTCCGCAGAATGAGAGGGCGAGGCTTCCCGCTGCCTTGTAGGGCGCTGGTTGATTTGCGCCTCGGTTCGCTGGTTCTCTGTCGATTCTAGGCGGCTCAGGCGTGTGGCCTTCTTCCCTACGGGAAGAAGCGGAATGGCTCAGATGAAGTCGGCACAGGCACCAGCGTTCTCCAGTTCTGAAATCGCCGATGAAAGCGGTATCCGGGATTCTGTCACCGGGAGTGTCAGCAGCTACTTTCGCTGCCCGGAGCAGTATGTCCGCCTCGCCGTGCGCGAACCCTCCGGCAGCGATCCCGGATACTTCCGCTTCGGACCCGACATCACCTGCTTCGGCAGTTGCAGCGATCCGGCGCCGTCTCTCTCCGCCATCGCTCCCCTGCCCGATGCCAGCCGCAGCGTAACGCTCGACCGGGGCGTGGCCACCCTGCCTTTCGCTCCCGCCGAGATCGTCTCCAATCTCTATCGCGAACGCTACGTCGGCGAATGGCGTTCCGGTTCCGCCTCCCTGCTGGCCAACCTCTACTACTTTGTTCGCCCCGTGCTTCCCGTTTCCGTCCGCAAGCACCTGCAGAAGATCCGCCTGAGCGACTGGGAGACCATTCCTTTTCCCCGCTGGCCCGTGGATTGCTCCATCGACAACCTCTTCGAGCAGCTCCTCCTCATCTCCCTGCGTCAGTGCGGCGTGGAACGCATTCCCTTCATCTGGTTCTGGCCCGAAGGACGCTCCGCCTGCATTCTCATGACCCACGACGTGGAAACCCAGACCGGCCGCGATTTCTGCTCGACCCTCATGGATTTCGACGCCTCCTTCGGGATTCGCGCCTCGCTGCAGGTCATCCCCGAAGGCCGCTATACCGTCACCCCGGAATTCCTTGAGTCCATCCGCTCACGCGGCTTCGAGGTCGTCGTTCACGATCTCAACCATGACGGTCACCTGTACAAAAACCGCGAGCAGTTCCTCGCCCGGGCCGCGAAGATCAATCAGTACGGACGCGAG
>JBAUGH010000473.1:0-5627 GCA_049679565.1 Acidobacteriaceae bacterium | reverse complement strand
GTCCTCAGCTTCGCCCTCGAAGCCCTGCAGACCTGGCTGATGCAGTGGACCGGCCAGAAAGTCATGTTCGACCTGCGCAGCCAGATCTTCCGCCACCTGCAGCAGATGCACATCGGCTTCTTCGACCGCAATCCCGTCGGCCGCCTCGTTACCCGCCTCACCACCGACGTCGACGCCCTCAACGAGATGTTCACCTCCGGCGTCTTCGCCATCTTCGAAGACGTCTTCGTCCTCGCCGGCATCGTCTTCGTCATGCTGCGGATGAAGTGGTGGCTCGCCCTCGCCGCCTTCTCCGTCATCCCGCTCATCCTGCTCGTCACCCGCATCTTCCGCAAATACGTCCGCGAATCCTACCGCCGCATCCGCGCCGCCATCGCCCGCATTAACTCCTTCAGCCAGGAGTACATCTCCGGCATGTCGCTGGTGCAGCTCTTCAACCGCCAGCAGCGCGCGCTCCGCGACTTCTCCGCGATCAACAAGATTCACCTCGAAGCCTTCAAGGACAACATCCTCGCCTACGCGCTCTACTATCCCGCGGTCGAGTTCCTCAGTTCCTTCGCCATCGCCCTGATCATCTGGCTGGGAGGCGGCGGCGTCCTGCGCGGCACCGTCCTGCTGGGCACGCTGGTCGGCTTCATGCAGTATGCCCAGCGCTTCTTCCGCCCCATCCAGGACCTGAGCGAGAAGTACAACATCCTGCAGGCGGCCATGGCCGCCAGCGAGCGCGTCTTCAAGCTCCTCGACACGCCGCCGGAAATCGTCTCGCCCCCCAACCCCAAGGCCGGCGACCGCTCCGGCCGCATCGAATTTCGCGACGTCTGGTTCACCTACCAGCGCCTCGACCCCGAGACCGCTGCCCGCATCGCCCAGGCCAGCCCCGCAGAGCTCGAGGCCATGGCGCACATCGAGTGGGTCATGCGCGGCGTTTCCTTCACGCTTCAGCCCAACCATACCGCCGCCATCGTCGGCCATACCGGGGCAGGGAAGACCACCATCACCAGCCTCATGATGCGCTTCTACGACGTCCAGCACGGCCACGTCCTGGTCGATGGCGTGGACGTCCGCGATCAGGACCTGACCGCCCTCCGTCAGCGCTTCGGCGTCGTCCTCCAGGATCCTTTCCTCTTCACCGGCACCGTCGCCGACAACATCCGCCTCGGCACCGAGAGCATCACCGACGAGGACATGCGCGAGGCCGCCGAGCAGGTGAATGTGGACGACTTCATCCGCACCCTCCCCGGCGCCTACGACGAGCCTCTTCGCGAGCGCGGAGCCGGCCTCTCCACCGGCCAGAAGCAGCTCATCAACTTTGCCCGCGCCCTCGCCCACCGTCCCGGCATCCTCATCCTCGACGAGGCCACCTCCAGCGTCGATACCGACACCGAATTCCGCGTGCGCGCCGCCCTCGAGCGCATGGTCGAGGGTCGCACCTCGGTGGTCATCGCCCATCGCCTGTCCACCGTGCAGCGAGCCGACGTCATCCTCGTCATGCACCGCGGCCAGCTTCGCGAGATGGGCACCCACCAGGAGCTGCTTGCCGTGCGCGGCATCTATTGGAAGCTCTACCAGCTCCAGTACCAGGATCAGGAGCTCGGCGAGCACACCACCGGCCTCACCCCCGAGCTGGCGTTAGGAACGGACTAACATCTCGCTCCGCTCATGCAAACAGAATTCATTTTGAGCCAGGTGGTCTTTCCACCGAGTCGACGAGGTTTGTCCCAGGGCACGACTTCAGTCGCGCCGAAAAGGCCCAAAGATCGGGCTTCAGCCCCCGAAAACAGCAATATTGCCTGTCATCGAAAGAGTCGTCGTCTCCGGGAGTCGATTGGCAGATCGGACAGCAACGCCTGCGTCACGCCCGTCCCGCAAACTCCCGCGTCTCCGTCGCAACCCGCACCTTGTCCCCTGCCTTCACGAACAGCGGTACCCGGACCTCCAGCCCCGTCTCCAGCTTCGCTACCTTCGTCACGCTGCCGCTCGACGTGTCCCCTTTGATGCCCGGCTCGGTCTCGCTCACCTGCAGCTCGACGTGCAGCGGCATCTGCAGCCCGCTGGGATTGCCGTTGTACTTGTGCACCTGCAGCGCCATTCCTTCGGTCAGAAAATCCAGCGCCCCGGCTATCTGAGTCTCAGCGAGGGTCAGCGTCTCAAAGCTGTTCTGATCGAGAAAATGATGCCCCTCCCCGTCGCTGTAGAGATAGGTAGCCGGCACCAGCTCCAGATCCGGCTCCCGAAACTTCTCCCCCGCCCTGAAGGTCCTGTCGAAGACCGCGTTGGTCAGCAGGTTGCGCATCTTCAGGCGCACCAGCGTCTGTCCGCCGCGCGCCGTCGGCGAATTCACCTCCGCCTCCATGCAATACCAGGGAGCATTTTCGAACTCGAACACCATCTTGCGCTTGACGTCGATCGCTTCAATCAGTGCAGCCATCCAAATCCTCTGAAAATCATGACCGGAATACGATGAATCCGCTTCCGATTCTATCGCCCGGTACTCCCCCGCGGTACTCCCGTCAGGCCCCTCTCCATGCCTTCCGGTGAAGGGTCCCGATGATCGGTCAGAGAGATTCCGGAGAAACAACGGTATCGGTTTCTGTCTCTGCGTTCTCTGGGGTGCCAGGGCTCGTCCCGGTTACCATCAGGTCAGACAATGAGCGCAGCGCCCAAAATCTTTCTCTCCGCCGGCGAAGCCAGCGGAGAACACTACGGCGAGCGCCTCATCCCGGCCCTGCGCGCGCTCGTGCCGCAGGCCGACTTCTTCGGCCTCGGCGGACGCCGCATGGAGGCCCTCGGCTTTCGCCCCATCGTCCGTTCCGAAGACGTCGCCGTCATGGGCATCACCGAGGTCGCCCGCCACATGCCCCGCATCTACCGCGAATACCGCCGCCTGCGCGCGTCAATCGCCGCCGAAGAGCCCGCCGCCGCTATCCTCATCGACTTTCCCGACGTCAATCTCTCGCTGGCCCGGCATCTCAAACGCCTGGGCGTCCCCGTCATCTACTTCGTCAGCCCCCAGCTCTGGGCCTGGAAAAAATACCGCATCCGCAGCGTCCAGCGGTACGTCGATCGCATGCTGACCATCTTTCCCTTTGAAGAGCGCTTCTACCATGACCACGGCGTCCACGCTGAATTCGTCGGCCATCCCCTCGCCGAGCTGGAGCCGCCCAGCATCACCCGCGAGGATTTCGCTCGCCAGGCCGGCCTCGACCCCTCCAAAACCTGGGTGGGCCTGCTGCCCGGCAGCCGCGGCAAGGAAATCCGCCTCAATCTGCCGGAAATGATCCGGGCTGCGGCGCTTCTGGTGCAGGAAACCGGCAGGGAGTTCGAGTTTCTTCTGCCCCTCGCGCCCACCCTCACCGGCCCGCAGCGGGACCACATCCGCGGCCTGTTGGCCGAGTCGCTGGCCCGCCAGCCTCATCCGCTCCGGATCGTGGTGATGGACGACGCCCGGGCTGTCCTGCAGCACGCCCGCGCCAGCGTCGTGGCCAGCGGCACCGCCACCGTCGAAGCTGCGCTCATCGGAAATCCCTTTCTCGTGGTATACCGGATTTCACCGCTCAGCTATGCCGTCGCCAAACGTGTCGTCGACGTGCCGCACGTGGCCATGGTCAACCTGATCGCGGGAAAACGGGTGGTTCCGGAGTTGATTCAGGGTGACTTTACCGCCGATCGTGTCGTCTCACAGCTCAGAATGCTGCTCGATGACGACCAGGCCCGGGCGCAGATGCAGTCGAATCTGCGGCAGGTGGGAGATACATTGCGCGGTGAGCAGAACGCCATCGCTCGCGTAGCCCAGGTCACATGCCAGTTCCTCAGACCATCCCCGGAAACGAGTCTAAGTCAGGTCCTATGAAGAGATTTCCCTTGAAACCCGCGCTCCTGCAATCTGCGTTGGGCCTTTTCCGAGCGCCTTTTGCCGTGGCCGCGCTGGCCGCTCTCGCCGGCTTCGCGGCGTTCCGCGCCCACGCCCAGAACGTCGCGCCCAAACCCACCATGGACATCACCGCCTACACCATCAACGCGGAGATCGATCCCAAAGCTCACTCCCTCGACGCCACCACCCAGGTCACCTTCACCCCGCTCGACGACCTGCCCTCGGCCATCTTCGACCTGCACGGCGCGCTGCGCGTCGATAAAGTCACCGATGCGAGCGGCGCAGCCCTCAACGGTGAGCGCGGCCCCGACGCCACCCTGGTCGTCACCCCGCCGGCCATGCTGCCCAAAGGCCAGCCCGTCACCTGGACCTTCCACTACTCCGGCCAGCTCGAAAACGGCGCCGGCGGTCCGGTCGAGGGCCTCAAGCTCGCCTATGTCGGCGACCCCATCAGCTATCTGCTCTACGCAGCCCGCTGGTTTCCCATGACCGGCTATATGACCGACCGCTTCACCGCCGACATCCACGTCAAAGTCCCCACCGGCTATCGCGTCGTGGGCAGCGGCGGCACCGGCAAACCGAAACCCGCCGGTGGCGGAGAAGAGGAGTGGGACTTCAAGTGGGATAAGCCAGGATTTCCCGGCACCATCATCGCCGGCAAATTCGAGCCGCCCATTTCCGGCGCCGCGCCGAACATTCATGTCTGGGTCACTGCCCCGCACAAGGCGCAGGCCGCCGACTACGCGGGTACGGCTCTCCGCGAGTTCGCCTACTTCACCAGCACCTTTGGATTTCCGGAATCGAATCAGCTGAACGTCGTCGAGTTGCCCGACGACACCGTTCCCGCCTTCTGGGCGCCGGAAATCGCCGCCATCGGCGGCTCCCACATCGGCAACCGCAACGACTTCCGCCTCCTCGCCAACACCATCGCCCATCAATGGTGGGGCTGCCAGCTCAGCCCGGCAACCCTCAACGATGCGTGGATCACCAATGGCATGTCCCGCTACGGCGAGCTGATGTACCTCGAGGACGACGAGGGCAAAACTGCGCTCGAAGCCGCCGTCAAGGACGTCTCCGCCGGCGCCCTCGCCTACGACACCATCCCGCTCTCCAGCGCCGGAACCCTCCCCGCGTACTCGCCGCAGTTCCAGTCCATGACCCTTGAAAAGGGCGCCCTCGTCTACCACATGCTCCGCTGGGAGGTGGGCGACGACAGCTTCGAGAAGATCCTCCGCGCCGTCCTCACTCAGTACAAAGACAAAGGCGTCACCACTGCGGAGTTCGAACGCGTTGCCGAGGAGCAGTCCCAGCAGCAGCTCACTCCCTTCTTCAGCGAGTGGCTCGACGGCACCGGCGCGCCCGAGTTCACCGATAAGTACGCCGTCTATCGCCTCGGCAATAACAAAGGCTTCCGCACCATCGGCGAGATCCAGGGCAACATGGACCTCTTCAACATGCCCGTCGACCTCCGTGTCGAAACCGAAGGCAAGACCATCGATAAGCGCATCGACGTGGTCGGCACGGACTCCCAGTACGTCATCGATACCTTTGGCCGCCCCCGCCGCGTGATCATCGATCCCGAGTCATGGATCCTGCAGGACACGCCCGACCTCGACGTCCGCGTCTCCATCCTCCGCGGCCAGCAGCTCGCCGCCCAGGGCGATACCGGCGGCGCGCTCGCCGAGTATCAGAAGGCCCTCAAATTTAACCCGCAAAGCTCCCTCGCCAGCTACCGCATCGGCGAGCTGCTCTTCTC
>JBAUGH010000472.1:0-7322 GCA_049679565.1 Acidobacteriaceae bacterium | reverse complement strand
GGGAGCGGGGGATGGGGTCGTTTGCGCGCTCGCAGGAGACGGGGTGACGGCGAGCGCGGCTGTCAGGAAGCCGAGCAACATTGCGGGCAGCACAGATGCGAGGCGCAAACAGCGCATGAAGAACGCTCCTCCGTGGAACGTGGGATCAAACGGAACGGTCCATCATAAAGGAATCGCCGTAGAGACAGACGCGCTTCGCGCCTCGCTGTGCCCACTTACCAACGAGAAACGCCCTTCCTGTTGCATTGGCAACAGAAAGGGCGCTGACGCCTCACTGGCCTCAGAGTCAGGGGCCAGCACGGATTGGTTACTTCTTGGCCTGGGCGAAACGCTTATTAATTTCGTCCCAATTGACCACGTTCCACCAGGCGGCAAGGTATTCGGGACGCCGGTTCTGGTACTTGAGGTAATAGGCGTGCTCCCACACATCGTTGCCGAGGATGGGGAAGTGGCCCTGCATCAGCGGGCTGTCCTGGTTGGCGCTGGTAATGATCTTCAGCTTGCCGTCCCAGATGAGCCAGCCCCAGCCGGAGCCGAACTGTTTGGCAGCGGCTTCGTTGAACTGCTTCTTGAAGTCCTCGAAGGTGCCGAAGTCTTTTTTGATCTGCTCGCCGATGGCGCCGCTGGGCTCGCCTCCGCCATGAGGCTTCATGATGGCCCAGAACATGCTGTGGTTCACATGGCCGCCGCCGTTGTTGCGAACCACGGTGCGGACGTCTTCGGGCACGGTGTTGATGTTGCGCAGCAGGTCCTCGGCGGAGTGCTTGCCGAGCTCGGGATGCTTTTCGATGGCGCCGTTCAGGTTATTCACATAAGCCGCGTGGTGTTTGTCGTGATGCAGGTGCATGGTCTGATCGTCAATGTGCGGCTCGAGCGCCGAGTAATCGTAGGGAAGAGCTGGAACTTCGTATGCCAAAGCAATCCTCCTTGCGGGATGGTTGAAGGTTTTTCGGGGACTGCGCGGGCCGACGAAACGAAGCCAGGGCCGCCCGCGCGATCTGCGCCCTCGATCATACTGGATGCGCGCAGGGCGGCGCAGGGTGCAACGGGTGTGCAGGGGGGGTGTAGCGGGAGGGTGATTCCGCTTCCCCGTTCGGCGCATCGTCATTTTCGGCGCTTGTCCTATAGAGTGAGAAAAGGATCGCCTCCCCGGCGCGGGCATCTATGCACGGAGGCGCGGCGCAACCTCTCGACCGGCTGACCTATCTGTTGAATTCTGACGAGAACTACCGATCTCGATTGGCTCCCCACACCCTAACCCGGCGAGAGTTGCTGCGACGAGCAGGAGCCTCGGGTGTACTGGCGCTGGGAGCGCCGGCGCTGGCGTTGGGACAAAACCAGCAGCAGGCTCCGAAGGTGAAGGCCGGGCAGGAGCCGAAGTCCGAGTCCCAGGCGGCGCAACAGTATCCGCACCCGCCCGGCGTGTTCATCAACCGCCCGCTTACCCAGGTCACCAAGGCGGCGGAAGCGCTGCTGGACGACATGGAGGCGCGCAACGCGCAGTTCTTTTTCAACGAAGCCAGCCCGCGCACGGGGATGGTGCGGGACCGGGCGACGGCGGTGGGGATTTCCGCCAGCCGGGTGTCCAGCATTGCCGCCACCGGATTCGGGCTGACGGGGCTGTGCATCGCGCACAAGCGCGGCTATCTGCCGGCTTACGACTGCGAGCAGCGGGTGGAGAAGACGCTGGCATTTCTGCTGGAAGACTGCCCGCACGAACACGGTTTTCTTTATCACTTCATCGACATCGAGAGCGGACAGCGGATGTTCGGCAGTGAGCTGTCGTCGATCGACACCAGCTGGCTGCTGTGCGGAATTCTGACGTGCCGACAGTATTTTGCGGGCAACGCGCGGATCGAGGGCCTGGCGACGACGTTTTACCGGCGCGTGGACTGGGAGTGGATGCTGAACGCGGGCAAGACGCTGTCCATGGGCTGGCTGCCGGATCAGGGATTCCTGAGCCACCGCTGGGATATTTATTCCGAACTGCTGGTGATGTACCTGCTGGCCATCGGGTCGCCGACGCATCCGATTCCGGCGAGCACGTGGACCGATCTGCAGCGGCCGGTCGTGCAGTTTGGGGGGTTGGATTACATCAGCGGGGTGGCGCCGATCTTCATCCATCAGTATGCGCATGCGTGGTGCGATTTCCGCAACATCGCCGATCTGCACGCGAACTACTTCACCAACTCGATCGCGGCCACGCGGGCGCACCAGCTGTGGTGCCTGACGGAGGGACGAAAGTTTCCCTGGTTCGACCAGGATTTCTGGGGGGTGAGCGCGTCGGATTCGCGGGAGGGATACCGGGTGTGGGGCGGGCCGCCGGCGATGGGCCCGCTCGACGGGACGCTGGTGCCCAACGCCTCGGGGGGATCGCTGGTATTTCTGCCCGCCGAGTGCTCGCACGTGCTGTTGAGCATGCGCGACCAGTTTAAGGACAAGGTCTACACGCGGTATGGATTCGTGGATGCGTTCCAGCCGAAGGCGAACTGGTTTGCTCCCGATATTCTGGGCATCGATCAGGGGATCATGATGCTGATGGCGGAGAATTTGCGGTCGCAGTTCGTGTGGGAGCAGTTCATGAAGAACCGGGAGATCGCTCACGCGATGAGCGAAGTGCAGTTCCATCCCGACCCGGATGCGATGTCGCAGGTGATGTAACGAAACCAGCCAGGAGCCAGCCGGGGCCAGCCAAAAAAAATCAGGGTAGGGAAAAAGCGCGCGTCCGGGAGGGGCCGACGACAGTCAAACGCATGGGTCCCTGCTTTTTATCCCAATCCTGATGTGTTTATCGATCTGTGACATACGGCGCTCCTTTTTTCATCGACAATAGGGAGTGGCATGACTGACTCCAACGCGCGCTACAAGTGGCTTGATCAGCAGGGTGAGGCTTTTGGCCGTCCGGGTCTGGAACCGCGCTGGACCTCCAGCGCCAAGGACGCGGTGAGCACGGCCTATGCGGCCTCCAGCAAGATCTGGTTTACGGTATCCCACGGGATTCTGAACGAGATCTATTCCCCCACCATCGACCGGCCGCAGATTCGCGACATGCAATTCCTGATCTCGGATGGGGAGACGATTTTCCACGAGGAACGGCGCGATCTGCTGCACCAGTTCGAATACATCGAGCACGACACGCTGGCGATTCGGGTGCGCAATTCCGATCCGGCGGGCCGCTACAGCCTGGTGCGGGAGATGATCGCCGATCCGCATTATCCGGTGATGCTGGTGAAGGTACGGCTGGAGGGGGAGAAGGAATTCCTGTCGCGGCTGCAGGTTTATGTTCTGCTGGCGCCGCATCTGGAAGTGGGCGGGCGTGGCAATTCGGCTCGGGTGGCCGATGTTGCAGGCAAGCGGGTGATCGTTGCGTGGAAGGATACGATGTCGCTGGCGCTGGCGTGCGACTGCGGATTTGCGCGGACGAGCTGTGGGTTTGTGGGCGCGAGCGACGGCTGGCAGGACCTGAAGCAGAACTTCAAAATGGACTGGGAGTTCGGATCGGCGACCGACGGCAACATTGCGCTGATGGGCGAGATTCCCCATCCGGGCGAGCATGAGTTCACGGTGGCGATCGGTTTTGGCGAAGGCCATCACGCCGCGCTGGCGGAAACCATGGGATCGGTGGCGGTGCCCTTTGAACAGCATCTGCAGCGGTTTTTGGAGCAATGGCATCGCGTGGCCACGCCGACGGAGCTGGCAGAATATTCCGGCGACCAGGGCCGGCTGCTGCGGGTGAGCCACAACGTGGTGCTGGCGCATGAGGACAAAACGTTTGCCGGCGCGTTCATTGCTTCAGCGTCGATCCCGTGGGGCTATGCGAAGGGCGACGACGATCTGGGCGGGTACCACCTCGTGTGGACGCGGGACATGGTGCAGACGGCCACCGCGCTGATGGCCTGCGGGCGCGTGGATACGGCGCTGCGGGCGCTGGTGTATCTGGCCTGCACGCAGAATCCAGACGGCGGGTTCTCGCAGAATTTCTGGGTGAACGGGGAGCCCTACTGGACGGGCATCCAGCTCGACGAGGTTGCTTTTCCGATCATTCTGGCGTGGCGGTTGTGGAAGCAGAACGCGCTCGCCAACTTCGATGTGTTTCCCTTCGTGGAGCGGGCCGCCGGCTTCATGGTGCGCTACGCGCCGGTGACCCAGCAGGAGCGTTGGGAGGAAGCGGCGGGCTACTCGCCCTCGACGCTGGCGGCGGCAATTGCCGGTCTGATCTGCGCGGCCGACCTGGCGCGCGCCCATGGCTCGCCCGAGTTGGCACAGTTCCTGGAGCAGCACGCCGACTGGATCGAGAGCCATCTGGAAGACTGGACCGTGACCAACAGCGGGGTGCTCCTTCCGGAGGTGAAGCGGCACTATATGCGGATTGGGCCGCCGGAGTGCGGGGACCCCTACGCGCACGAGAATTGCGGCACCGAGATGCTGCACATCAACAACCTCCCCCCGGGGGCGAAGGACGAGTTCGAGGCCCGGGAGATCATCGACGCTGGTTTTCTGGAGCTGGTGCGGTATGGAGTGCGGGCGGCGGACGATCCGCTGATCATCGATTCACTGAAAGTGGTGGATGCGGTGCTGAAGGTGGAGACGCCGAAGGGCCCGTGCTGGAAGCGCTACAACCACGACGGGTACGGGCAGCGCAGCGATGGCGGCCCGTTTGTGGGATGGGGCAAGGGACGCGCGTGGCCGCTGCTGGTGGGGGAGCGTGCGCACTACGAGCTGGCGGCGGGGCGCGATGTGCGCGCGCTGATTGCTACCATGGAGAAGTTCGCGTCGAGCGGCGGCATGCTTCCGGAACAGATCTGGGACGAGCCTGACTGCGATGGGCTGGTGCTGGGCGGCCCGGCGGGGTCGGCGATGCCCCTCGTGTGGGCGCACTCCGAGTACCTGAAGCTGCTGCGGTCGGCGCACGACGGCCGCGTCTTCGATCTGATCCCCATTGTGGAAGAGCGCTACGCGCGGGGGAATCACCCGGAAAGCAGCATCGAGGTATTCAAGGTTCTGCGGCGGCAGATCCGGACGATTCCGGCGGGAAAAACGCTGCGGATTACGTCGGCGGCCCGCTTTCAGGTGACCTGGACTCCTGACAACTGGGAGACGACGCATGTGCTGGACAGCACGCAGGTGGGTTTTGCGGGGTCGTATGCCGACCTGCCGACGAGCCCGCAACAGGAGGGCTCGCTTTCCTTTACTCTGTTCTGGCCCGAGGAGAATCGATGGGAGGGGCGCAACTTCGAAGTGATCATAGAAGCTTCTTCCTGAGACGGCACGCCTGTTTGCGTCATCCAACCTGGAGAGCGACAATCTAAAGAAGGATCGTCCGGCCGTCCGCTGCAAAATCCGCAGCCAATTCTGGGGAGACATCAGCATCCATGAACGAACTTGACCAGTTGTCGATTAACGCCCTCCGTTTTCTTGCCGTCGATGCCGTGGAAAAGGCGAACAGCGGGCATCCGGGCGCGCCGCTGGGCGATGCCCCCATCGCCTATCTGCTTTTTCATAAGTACATGCGGCACAACCCGAAGCACTCGAAGTGGGCGAACCGCGATCGCTTTGTGCTGTCCAACGGGCACGCGTCGGCGATGCTGTACGGGGTGTTGCACCTGACGGGGTATGACCTGTCCATCGACGATCTGAAGCAGTTTCGGCAGTGGGGATCGAGAACGCCTGGGCATCCGGAATACGGCCACACCGACGGCGTGGAAGTGACCACCGGTCCGCTGGGCCAGGGATTTGCGATGGGTGTGGGCATGGCGATGGCGGAGAAGCATCTGGCGGCGATCTACAACCGTCCGGGCTTCGATGTGGTCGATCACTACACCTACGGGCTCTGTGGCGACGGCGATTTGATGGAAGGGGTTTCGCACGAAGCGGCATCGCTGGCGGGAACGCTTGGACTGGGCAAGCTGATCTACCTCTACGACGACAACCTGATCTCGCTGGACGGGCCGACGGATTTGTCGTTTACCGAAGACGTGCTGAAGCGCTTCGAGGCGTATCACTGGCACGTGCAGCGGGTGCACGACGGCAACGATCTGGAGGGAATTGAGAAGGCAATTGAAGCGGCCCAGGCGGTGAAGGACAAGCCATCCCTGATTGCGGTGCGGACGGTGATCGGCTATGGCAGCCCCAAGGCGGGCACCAGCAAGGCGCACGGCGAGGCGCTGGGCGCGGAAGCGGTGAAACAGACGAAGAAGAACCTCAACTGGCCGGAGGACAAGACGTTCTGGGTTCCCGAGGATGCCGCGAAGAACTGGCTGCAGGCGGTGGACAAGGGGGCGCAGGAGGAATCCGACTGGAACGCGCTGTTCGCGAATTATCGCAAGGCCTATCCGGAGCCGGCGGCGGAGTTCGAGCGCACCCAGGCGGGGCGGCTGAAGGATGGATGGGAAGGCAGCTTGCCGCAGTTCCCGGCGGACAGCAAACCGGTTGCCACCCGCACGGCGGGCAACACGGTGATGAATGCGCTTGCGAAGGTTGTGCCGGAGTTGCTGGGCGGCGCGGCGGATCTTTCCACGTCGACCAAGACGGTCATCAGGGACAGCAGGAATTTTCACCTGGATCCGGCCGGCGACAACATCTACTTCGGAGTGCGGGAGTTCGGCATGTGCGCCGCGGTGAACGGCATGGCGGCCCATGGCGGACTGATTCCTTATGGATCGACATTTTTTGTGTTCAGCGATTACGCCAAGCCGGCGATTCGTCTGGCGGCGCTGATGCAGATCCACTCGATTTTCGTGTTCACGCATGATTCGATCGGGCTGGGCGAGGACGGTCCGACGCACCAGCCGGTCGAACAGCTGACCATGCTGCGCGCGGTACCGCACCTGACCGACTTCCGGCCGGCGGATGCCAACGAGACCTCGGCAGCCTGGGGGCTGGCTCTGGAGCGCAAGGGGCCGTCGTTCCTGGCGCTGTCGCGGCAGGATCTGCCGCTGCTGGATCCGGTAAAGCATCGCGTGTTCGAGGGTGTGCGACACGGGGCGTACATCGTGGAGCAGGGCAGCGATGCCCCCGACGCGCTGATTGTGGGGACGGGTGCGGAACTGTGGCCGGCGCTGCGCGCCGCAGAGCTATTGAAGAAGGACGGGATCGCCGCGCGCGTGGTCTCGATGCCCAGCACGCGTGTATTCGATGAGCAGTCCGACACCTACAAAGCTTCCATTTTCCCCAGTCATCTGCCGAAGCTGGCGATCGAAGCAGGAGCGACGCTGGGATGGTGGAAGTACGTGGGCACGGACGGCGACGTGATCGGTCTGGATCGTTTTGGAGCCTCGGCTCCGGGAGCTACGGCGCTGGAGAAGCTGGGATTCGGCACCGAT
>JBAUGH010000471.1:0-2303 GCA_049679565.1 Acidobacteriaceae bacterium | reverse complement strand
CAACAGCACCGTGCCGACACGTCTGAATACAAACTTTGGCGAAGTCTATTACACCGCCAACGATCGGGTTTCCAACTACAACGCGCTGATCCTCGCCCTGCAGGGAAGGTTCAGCCGAACATTCTTCAACGCTTCTTACACGCGCTCGTCTTCCTCGGACGATACCCAGGTGTATCCCAGCTATATCAACGTGCACCAATGGTACGGTCCATCGATCTGGAACGCGCCGAACCGCTTCTCTCTGACCTGGAACTACAATCTGCCGGATGTGATGCACGATCAGGGTTTTGTGGGACGGGTCGGCAGCGGATGGATCATCAGCGGAACCGCCATTATCCAGAGCGGCTACCCGATCAACGTATCGACCAATGCGCCGTTCGAGCCGGTCACGAACTCGTCCGGGCAGTACATTGGCTATAAGCCGGGTAGCGGCGACTACAACGCCGATGGCGACAACGAAGATTATCCGAACGTGGCCAGCTATTCGCAGGGAAGCAGCCGCCACGCATTCCTGAACGGCATCTTCTCGGCGGGACAATTCACACAGCCCACCTTCGGGCAGGAGGGGAACGAGAGCTACGATCGCTTTGTAGGACCGAACTTCGACGAGTGGGATACCGCTCTGCTGAAAAACACGAGAATTGCGGAAGGTGTGAACTTCGAATTTCGCTTCGAAGTCTTTAACACCTTCAACCGGGCGAATCTGATCAACGTGGATAACAATTTGCCGGATGGCAACTTCGGCAAGGCCACCAGCCAGGACACTCCGCGGTTCGTCCAGCTCGGAGCGAATATCACCTTCTGATCGAACTGCCTCCCACGGGGCAGGGCTTCGCTGCAAAATCTGCGAAGTCCCTGCCCTTTTTCCTTTGCGAAGAGCGAACTTCGCGGCCGCTGGTGATGTAAAAAGACCCCATGGGGTGCGTAACGAGTTTTTTCGGGGCACAGGCTGGCTTCCGTCTGCGGACGCAGATTGCGCTTGCTGCCGCGCTGGCTGCGGCTGCCGCGTTTGCGGCGGCGCAGACCAACCCGCCGGACGCGGGACCCGTGATTCAGATGCTGCGTGAGCACCAGAACCAGCAGGCCGCGACGGCTGCGGATCAGATGCTGGCCCAAGCCCCGCATGATTGCCGGCTTCTGTCGCTCCGGGGTATTGCGCTCAACGGCCTACAAAAACCAGCGGAGGCGGAGCGATCGTTCCAGGATGCACTGCGGTACTGCCCGGACGATTTGCTGGCACTGGAGGGCGCCGCCGAGATTGCGTATGCCGAGCGACGACCGGAGACGCCGCAGCTTCTTCTCCATATTGTTGCGCTGCGTCCGCAGGATGTGACCGCACACGCGATGCTGGCATCGTTCTATCGCGGCAAGGAGGACTGCCGGGCGGCGCTGCCTCACTTCGAGGCCAGCGAAGCGCTGTTTGGGTCCCGGCCGAAATTTCGGGAGGCGTACGCCTTTTGCCTGGCGAAGACCGAGCAATACGCGCAGGCGGCCACGGTCTATGAGGCGGTACTCGCGGAGGCGCCCGATCCTTCGACGCGCTACAACCTGGCGCTGGTCGAGTGGAAGCTACACGACGCGAAGAGCGCTCTGGAGACGCTGCGTCCGCTGCTCACCAGCGACGCAAATGAGATGGTTCTGGCACTGGGGTCGCGGGTCGCGGAGGACGGGGGAGACACGCCGGAGGCTGTAAAGCTGCTGCGATCGGCGATCGTGCAGAGGCCGAAAGACACGGCGAACTATCTGGAGTTCGCGCAGATTTCGTTTAACCATCATTCGTTTCAGGTGGGGATCGATATGCTGAACGCCGGACTGACACAGTTGCCGGAAGCGGCACCGCTGTACCTGGCGCGCGGCGTGCTTGAGGTACAGCTCTCGCAGTCCGAGCAGGCGATCGCCGATTTCGAGCGGGCGCACAAGCTGGAGCCGCAGTTGTCGCTGGCGATGGATGCAATGGGGATTGTGGAGAGCCAGCAATACAAACAGAGCACCGCTCTCGACCTGTTCAGCCAACAGGCGCGGCTGCATCCGAGGGACGCCCTGTTGCAGTATCTATATGCGGAAGCTCTGTCGAACGCGTCTTCCCAGGAGGACACGACCCAGAAAGCCATTCAGGCAGCAGAGAGGTCGGTGGCCGTCGAGCCAGGTTATGCTCCGGCGCGCGATTTGCTCGCTCTGCTGTGGCTGCGCGTCCAGCAGCCGCAGAAGGCGCTGGAGCAGGCCCAGGCGGCTCTGAAGATCCAGCCGGACGACGACGTGGCGCTGTATCACGAGATCATGGCGAGGCGGCGGCTGGGCCAGAC
>JBAUGH010000470.1:0-4232 GCA_049679565.1 Acidobacteriaceae bacterium | reverse complement strand
GGCGCGCTCTGCGCCGCTGCCACCAGCGTTCCCGCCAGCAATAGTGCAGCAGGAAGAGAACAGGAATGGATCATCGGCGGCCTCCGCAGCCTGATTGTAGTCCGCCGGCAGCGCTCCCGCTTCAGCCCGGCCAACCGCCGCTGCCGGGTTTCTTCATTGGACTCGGAGCCCGCGCACGGGGTAAGCGCAACCCCCCCGGCTTACGCCCGGATCAGTTGCGGCTGCGTTGCCGGCAGAATCTCCGACAGCTCGTCCAGCGCCGCCAGCCGCCGCAGTTGTCCCTCGATCGCGGACATCTCCGTCGCGTCTGCCCATGGCAGCGCCTTCCCCAGCAGTTCCCGGGCCGCCGAGCGCCCCACCCGCTTCTCCTGAATCTCCGCCAGCGCCATGTAGCTGCGCGCCGACGTCGGATCTCCCTGCAATGACCGGATCACGTTCCGGTAAGCTTCGTCGTATTTGCGCGCGCCTATCAGCAGCCGCGTGTACAGCGCCAGCACCTCCGGATCGTCGCCCAGCAGCCGCAGCGCCGCGTCCGCGTGAGCCAGCGCCTCTTCGTTCCGTCCCGAGTCTTCGTACAGCACCGCCAGACTGCGGTGCAGCGTGCTTTGCGCGGCCCGCGAAAGTGGCTGCTTCAGCTGCGATTCGCAGAAATCCGCCATCTCCCGGAACCGCCCCAGCGCCGTCATCGTTGCAAAAAGCCGCTTCTGGATCTGTGCCCCGTCGCTGCCGAGCACCAGCGCATCGGCTACCAGCTCCTGCAGCTTCCCCAGCGCCTCATTCCGCTCCGCCGCGTGGATCTCCGCCGACAGTGCCAGCAGCTCCGCACGCGCATTCAGGTTTTCCGGATCCTTCTCCGTGGCCTCCCGGTACAACTCCACCGCCTTGGTGAAGACGCCGTGCTCCCGGCAAATGGTGCCCGCGCATTCCAGATTCTTCGACGTGGCGCTCTCCAGATGGATCCGCGACAAAAGCTCCGCCGCCTGGTGCCAGTCGTTGGCCTGCTGCGCCAGCCGCAGCAGCGCATCCGGAGATATCCATCCCATCTCCTCGCTGGTCGCCAGCGGCGTCACCTGCTGGCGCACCTTCCGCACCTCGGCATGCAGTCGCTCGGTCTCTTCTTTCGCGACCGCCAGTTGTTCGCCCAGCCGGCGTGCTTCTTCCTGAATCGCCTTTTTCCCTTCGGCCAGAGCCCCCAGCTCCCGCCGCGCTTCTTCCTGCGTGCGCACGGCTTCGGCGTTCAGCTTCTCCATCGCCTGATCCACCTGCGTCTGGACCTGGCGCACCAAGTCGCGCCGCCCGCGGCGTCGTTCCCGAATCACCAGGAATGCCAGAATCACCGTGGCCAGGAAGAAGAGAAGAGCTGCAATTTGGGAGAGATTCTCGGCCCCAAACACAAGAATCTGCTGCAAATTTCCACACCTTTCCGGGGAGGCTTGCATCATAGCACGCCCCGCCGCTTCCCCTGTCCTCAGTGGTCCCGGCGCAGCCTGGCCGGAGCGGGGAACCACGATCCCGCCCCTCTCAGGCCGCGCTTCGCCCGGTCTCCACGGACACCTCGCCCGCCCCTGCCTCCTGGCTCGCGATCATCGTCGTGATTTGCGCGAAGGGGATGAAGAATGCCGCCGGCGCCGCCGGCTTTACCCGGAACCGCTCCGCGATCCGGTTCTCCGCCTCCTCGCTCTCAATCCAGATTCCCGCTGCATCCACGCCCACCAGCGTCACCGTCTGCAACGCCTCCGTGTTTTTATCCGCATCGAGGAGCCGCGGTCCCAACAACACAATCTTCCGACCAATCAGTTTGCCGAGCTGCATGTCCATGTCGGAGGAAGATTCGTCCGCTCCCTCCGGAGTTGGCCGCCGAACCCCCTCGATCGTGTCCTCCCTGACACGCAGTGGGTTGCGCGCCACGCTCCCAACCCTCCGCGATCCCAATAAGTCTCCTGTTTTCAATGCCGATGCCAATGGCGCGCCCCGTGCACTTCCGCGCGGCGTTGGACAAGCGAGGCCCCCGATGAAAAGCCAAATGAGAGTAGCGAAGCTGGCAGCGATCCTGGTGCTCAAGAGCCTGTTCTTCTCCACCGCATCCCTGGCCGGGCAGACCAGGCCTGCCCCCTCACCCCAGCCCGATCTGAAAGCTGTTCTTCCCGTTCCGGCGCAGCACGAGATCCGTCGCGTCATCGTCGTCAGCCTGGCGGACCGCCGCCTCGCCCTCCTCGAAGACGGCCAGGTGAAACAGATCTACACCGTCGCCGTCGGCAAGGATACGACGCCCAGCCCTACCGGCACCTTCACCATCCTCGACCGCGTTTCCGACCCCACCTACTACCACGATGGCAAAGTCATCCCTCCCGGCCCCGATAACCCGGTCGGCAATCGCTGGATCGGCCTCAGCAAGTCCGGCTACGGCATCCACGGCACCAACGCCCCCCACTCCATCGGCAAGGCCGCTTCTCACGGCTGCATCCGGATGAGCCGCCGCGACCTTGAGAACCTCTTCGCCCAGGTCCGCGCGGGGGACACTGTCGAGATCATCGGCGACCGCAATCAGGAAACCGCCGCGCTCTTCGCCGAGCCCGCCACGCCTGCTACGGCTCCGGCGCTCGTGCAGACCGTCGCCGCTCAGTCCGACACGACGCCCGCCGCGTCCGACACCGCCGCCAGCCCGGCAGCCCAGTAACTCACCAGCAATCCAGGAGGCACGCCATGGAACTCTTTGCCGAAGCCGTCAGCGTCATCGGAGCCCTCCTGCTCAGCGTCGCCTGCGGGCTCCTTGTCGAGGAACTTTTCTTTGGAGGTCTGGTCCGGCTCTTCTTCACTCCCCGGCCGGTTCCAGCGCGGGCCATTGCAGGCCCGCCCACGCAGTCAGGGGAGCCCACCGAATCGAACCCACACGGAGAAACACCATGCTTGCGCTGAAAGACCTGCTCATTACCGCGGGAGTCCTGCTCCTGGCTGCCGCCTTCGCCTTCACCCTCTACGACCTCTGGAAGGCCTTCGAAGTCCATCGCAAACGCACCGCCGTCCTCGCCGCCCCCGACGCTGCAGGCCAGCCGCTCCCCGACTACGAACCCATCCGCTGGCGCAACTCCGCGGTTTTGATCCTCGTCGCCGGTCTGCCGCTGCTCATCGCCGACAGCATCGTCGTTATCCCCGCTGGCATGGGCGGCGTCCGCGTCAGCCAGCTCCGCGGCACCCTCCCGGGAACCCTCTACGCCGGCGCCCATTTCGTCACCCCGCTGGTCGAAAGCGTCCAGCTCTTCGACCTCCGCGACAAGCTCTTCACCACCGGTGTGTCCCAGCCCGCCGCCGCGCCTTCAGCCCGGAAAGCCGCGCTGAACGAAGAGACTCTCGACGTCCAGTCCAAAGAAGGACTCGACATCGGCCTCGCCATCACCGTCCGCTACCGCCTCGATCCGCGCCGTCTCGACTACATCGAGAGCCGCCTGCCTCAGCCCGTCGATGCGCAGATGGTCCCGGCTGTCGTCGCCAGCGCCTGGCGCGACCTCGCCCCCAACTACACTGTCCGCGAAATCTTCAGCTCGAAGCGCGAAGAAGTCCGCCGCCTGGCCTCTGCTGTCATCACCCAAAAACTCGGCGCCGACGGCATCCTCGTCGAGGCGGTCATGCTGCGCAACATCCAGCTTCCGCCCGAATACGCCCGTGGTCTCCAGGACCTCCTCCTCAAAGAGCAGCAGGACGATCAGATGGCCGTCCAGACCGACATCCAGCAGAAGCAGGTCCGCATCGCCGAGCTCCAGGCCGAAGCCGATGCTGCGCAGAAGGTGAAGGAAGCGCAGGGCGACGCCCAGGCCAAAGTCGTCGAAGCCAAAGGCGAGTCCGACGCCATGCAGTACACTCTGCCGCTCAAGCAGAAGCAGATCGAGCAGTCCAAACTCGAAGCCGAAGCCCGCAAAGAAGCCACCATCGAGAACGCCGACGCCGACGGTCAGGCCAAGATCATCGACAGCAAAGCGGAGCTGCAGCGCCGCGAACTTCTCGCCGAAGCCGAAGCCAATCGCATCCGCGTCACCTCCGCGGCCGACGCCGAGCGCATGGCCAGCGAAGCGAAGCTCCTCAACCAGTCGCCGCTGCTCATCAACAAAATTATTGCTGAGCGGCTGTCCGACAAAATCCAGGTCGTCATGGTCCCGTCCGACGGCAAGTACTTCTTCGCCAGCGACGTTTTCCGCGGTCTCGACGCAGGCTCACCCTTAAAAGCGCCTCTCCAGCAA
>JBAUGH010000469.1:0-8551 GCA_049679565.1 Acidobacteriaceae bacterium | reverse complement strand
AGGTTGCGTCGACAAAGACCTTGAGGCCGTTGAAGTCGTAGACCTTGTCCATCATCCCAGCCTGGTTCTCAAACGACATGGAGTACTGGAAGCCGGAACAGCCTCCGCCGACGACGCCAAGGCGCAGGCCTGCGGGCAGAGGATCCTGGGTGGCCATGATCTCACGAACTTTGGTTACCGCATTGTCGGTAAGCCGCACAGGGGTGGCCTTCGGCGCGGAAGTTTCGGGGGTGCTGGTGACGGGAATGGTAGCCATGGAATCGGATCTCCTGGGGACTTCTCTACCCTTTTGAGTGTATCGCAGAGTGGGCGGCATTCACCCGTTTTGATTATTTAGATGTATCCCGCGCGGTTCGGGTCGCAGCTCCCTGCAGTCTTCGGGCCATCTCCTTCTCTTTCAACGCTGCAGGCCGCGCAGGAGGTGCGCAGCACACTCGAGAACGGCCTCCGGAGTTACACCCTGAGGCATGAGGATGCCCATCTTCGTCGTCATCTGCTCTGCCAGCCGCTCGGCAAGCTGCCGCCGCCGGCCCACGTCGATGTCCAGGGCGCGGGCAAAAAAGTGGTCGATCACATTCAGATCGTCGGGGGTGAGCCGAGCAACAGCATCCGCTGGAATCTCAACCCCGTTGGGGTAGAAAACCGGAGCGGGTGCGGGCGTTGACGGAAAGGCGCCTGCGGTGATGACACGCGATCCGGTAGCGGCCCAGAGAGGCGCCTCGGCTGTGCGCTCATGGACGACCAGGGTGCCGGCCGCCAGATCGCCGAGGCGCTTGTTGCGTCGGTTGCAGAGCATGGCAACAACGCCCACAGCGTAGAACCCGGGCAGTCCATCGACAGCGCGCAGCAGGTTACGCGTCATCGATTCGAAGAAAGTGATTTGACGACCGGAGTCGCGGATAACGCGCAGTTTGCAGAGCCGTTTGCCGGGCGTCTGGCCGTTCCAGTACGCCTCAAAAATGGTGAAGTAACCCCAGTACAACAGAAAATGGACAGAGATCATGGTGGCAATCAGCCACTTCGTGGGAGTCGCATCGACGGCGTTGCCAGAGGCAATGACAAGGATGTAGATCAGGACCAGAACGACGTAGGCCAGGCCCTGTACCAGGGTGTCGGCGAGTAGGGCAAGAAAGCGGCTGCCCACGCCGGCAATCGGAAAGCGGATAGCGACCTGCTCCGGTGTGTCGATGGTAAGCTGATCGGAAGTTTCGGGCATCGTGGTGCTCATGGGCGCGCGCTCAGACTGGCCTCGGCATGATTTCAAACCGCTGGATCCAGCAACGACAGGGACTGTGGGAACGCCTGGAGGCTTTGCTGATCCAGGCGGATTCGTCGGGGCTGAAGTCGCTCTCCTGCGATGAGCTGCGCGAGTTGGGGCTGCTCTACCGGCAGGCTGCCCAGGACTTGTCCGCGGTCCGGGCGGATCGCGGGTCTCGCACCCAGGAAGAATACCTGAACCTGCTGCTGGCGCGGGCACATAATCGGGTCTACTCAGGTAAAAGGCTGGAAGCGCGGCAGGTGCTGCGGTTCTTCGCAGTGGAGTACCCGCGCCTCTTCCGCCGGCTCTTTCGATATGTAGCCGTGTCGGTCACGGTTTTCCTGGCCGGCGTGGCGCTGGGCGCGTTGCTGAGCTTCGCGCGGCCGGCGTTCGAGCGGATGGTTCTGGGGCCGGAGATGGTGGCGTCGATCGAACAACACCAGATGTGGACGCACAGCCTGCTGAGCGTTAAGCCGCAGGCCTCCAGCTGGATCATGACCAACAATATCAGCGTGGCGTTTTCGACCTTTGCGGGCGGCATCCTCGCGGGGCTCGGCACGCTCTATCTGCTGTTCTTCAACGGGCTGCAGATGGGGGTGGTGGCGACGGCGTGCGCCCAGGCGCGGATGGCGCTTGACCTGTGGAGCTTTGTCGCCGCCCACGGGGCGCTGGAGCTGCCCAGCATCTTTATCGCCGGCGGCGCGGGACTTCGGCTGGCGTCGGGCTTGCTGTTTCCCGGTATCTATTCACGCCGGGATTCGCTGCAATGCGCGGCCGTGGAATCCATCCGGCTGCTGGCCGGGACCGTTCCCCTGCTGGTGATTGCGGGAACCCTGGAGGCATTCCTTTCGCCCTCGGACGTACCGATCGCGGTGAAATTCCTGACCAGCGCAGTCTTGCTGATGGGGCTGGGATTATGGCTGAGCTGGGAGGACTGGCCATCCAGGCGGGCGCGCCTCGCGCGACAAGCCTAGGATAGCGGATCTGCAGCTAAATCAAGCCTCGCGCCTTCACTTCCAGATATTCATTGATGGCGTCAGTGCGCAGCGCGCCGGGCGTAGTATCGACGACGAGCACCCCTTTGGCGCGCAGGCCTGCGACGACCAGCCGACGGCGCTCGACGACCTCCTGGGCGGCGGCCGATTCGAACATCTGGGCGACCGTTCGCGGCTCGCGCATGGCAACGGCGCGAATCTCGGGGTGATTCAGGACAATGAGCAGCACCAAATGGCGGCGGGCCAGATCCACGGCCGCATCGGCGATATCGGGGCGGCGCGCGCTGTCGGCCAACTCCGTCACCCACAGGATGAGGCCGCGACGGCGCTGCAGATGGCCGAGACGAGCCGCTGCGCGAAGGTGGTCGGCCTCTGCGCCTTCGACGCGCGCCTGCGCCAGAGCGTCGATCATGACTCGCAGGGCGCCAGCGCCTCCGGCGGGCACCAACTGTTGCTGGATGCCGCGGCCATAGACGAGAAGACCGGCTTTGTCGCCCGCCTGCATCACGGTTTGGGCAAGAGCGACGGCGGCACAACAGGCCTCGTCGAGCTGCGTAAGACTGAGCAGAAACGCCTCATCGGCGGCAGCGTCGTGGAACGAAGGCGGTGTGGCGCCAGCGTTGATCGGAACGGAGTGGCGAACTTCGAACGCGGTCCCCGACAGGCGGCCCGCATCGAGGACGATCCAGACCTGCTGACTACGCTCGGCGGTGAACTCGCGGGTGACGATCCTGGCTCTGCGGGCGGTCGCGGGCCAGGAGATGTTCCGCAGCTCATCGCCGGCTCGGTAGTCACGGAGGTGATCGAACTCACGGCCCGTGCCGGTGAGGCGCAGGCGACGGCGCTGCAACTCGATCTGGCGAATCCGCAACAGGTACAACGCCGCATCGTCTGCGGTGCGCTCCATCATGGGATAGACTCGGACTCTTTGTTCGGGCTTCGCCGCCGCGCGGCGCTCGACCAGCCCCAGCCGGCCACGCCAACGCAGCCAGATGCCGCCCAGGGAGAAGTCGCCGCGGCGATTCGGCGTGATGACGAAGACCATGCGGGCGGGATCGCGGGGAAACGCGGTGAGATCGCCCGCTGGCGGCAACTGTGCGATGGCGGGATGAAGGTCGTCCGCAATATGCAGGTGCACAACATCCCGACACGCATGTTCGAGAGTGACCTCGTTGCGCGTCTCGCGGCCGAGGACCGGCGAATCGACGAAGGCGCGGGTGACGCGCAAGTCGCCCGAAGCCGGGAGAGTCGTTATGTCGAAACAGACGAGGATCAGAATGGCCCCATCCCATGCGAGCATCAGAGGCAGCCAGGGCAGTCCCAGGAAGCCGGGGATCGCGCTCAGAAGTCCCGCCAGCAGCAGGAACAGCGTGCGCGCCGTGAGCGTGGTGGCAAAGATCCTTCCGAAACGGCCGGCGTAGCGCGCCTCTCCGGTTGCCGGGGCGGGAATCAGGGTCTGGATCATTTGGGCAGCGGAGTGGCGGCCATTACATCGGCGAGAACCCGATCCGGATCGAAGCCCTCCAGCTCGGCCTCCGCTTTCAGGATGATGCGATGGCGCAGACAGGGCGGCACAGCCAGCTTCACATCGTCAGGGATCAGAAAGTCGCGGCCCTCCTTCGCGGCATATGCCTTGGCCACGATCAGCAGATTGGCGGCAGCGCGAGGGCTGGCTCCAAGGGTGATTGCGGGCCACTCGCGGGTGCGGCGCACCACCGCAAGAAGATAGTCGAACAGCGCGGGCTCCACGCGCACGGCACGCAATTCACGGCGCGCGGCGATCAGTTCCCGGGGCGTCGCGGGCACAATCTCGATCTCCTCGAACTGCGGGACATCTGCCTTGGCGTGGCGGCGTTCGAGAATGACCCGCTCTTCCGCGGCGGTGGGGTAGGTCACGCGAATCTTGATCAGGAAACGGTCAAGCTGGGCTTCGGGCAGCGGATAAGTGCCTTCGAATTCCAGCGGGTTTTGCGTCGCAAAGACGGTGAAGAAATCGTCCAGCGCATGTGTCACGCCGTCGATCGTCACCTGACGCTCTTCCATGCTTTCCAGCAGCGCGGCCTGGGTGCGTGGTGGCATGCGATTGATCTCATCCGTCAGGAGGAACTGCGTGAATACCGGACCACGGTGAAAGATAAAATCACTGCTCTTGAGTGAAAAGATGCTCGTGCCGAGTATGTCGGCGGGCATCATGTCGGGCGTCCCCTGAATGCGGCGGAAATCGAGCGAAAGGAAGCGTGCCAGCGACTTGACGGTCATGGTCTTGGCTACGCCCGGCACGCCCTCCACCAGCGCGTGCCCCCCGCAGAGAAATGTCAGAACCGCCTGCTCGATCAGTTCCGTCTGCCCGGAGATGATTTTGCCCAGCTCCGTTTTGCCCTTCTCAAAGAGCGAGAGGACGGCGCCGGATGCGGGATTGCCTGCAATGGGTTCGTTCATGCTGCTCCCTGGTTTTTGCGTGAATTCCCCTGCGGATCGCGGATAAGCGCGCTGAGGTTTGCGATGTGCTGGTCGAACCGGCGCACCGAATGCAGCGCCGCGGCCGCTCCTGGAGTATCGTATTTCGCCTGCTCAACGGCTTCGAGATCGGCTGCAAGCGCGGCTGTATCGCATCCAAAACGCGCGTGAACGGCAGCAGCAACTGCCTCGGGGCCCGAGCGCAGCGTTTCCGGGGGAATGCCGCCCTGCTGTGCTAGAAACTCCATCAACCGGCGGTGCCTGCCGCGATAGCAACCGAGGAAGCTCCGGCCTTCGCATACAGAGTTCCCATAGACTCCACAAACTCGAGCGGCGAAGCCCTGGGCGGCTGGACCAGCGTCCGCCTCGGGCCGCTGCCGCGCGCCAGACTGAAGAGAAGCAGCCCCCCGACGCAGCAGGTCTGCAGAATGATGGCGGTGAGCGGCGTTCCGCGGGTCGCGGTCCAGGAGCTCTGGTTGATACCGTGCATGTATTCGTCGAAGTAGACGGTGCGCTCGCGGGAGCCGACACTGGCCAGCAACAAACGGAGATTGCCGTCGTTATGCAGCCCGTGGTTCGTGAGCGGCGTGGAGGAAGCCCACCAAATCACTTGACCTTCGCCCACAGCATAGGAAACGACCACCGGCTCGTCTCCGCAGAGCTGGGCTACGCGCACGGAAGGATCCTCCAAGGCCCAGCGATCCGGCGCAGCCATGGCGAGTTCTCCGGCACGGGCCAGCGCATCCGGCCCAGCCGGCGTGGTGTAGCAGAGATCGGTATAGAGACGGTCGGAGCTGGCGACGCGGGCCCCGGGAAGGAGAAGAGCGGACATTGAACCGGTGGCTACGATGCGGCCGCCGCGCCGCAGGAAATCGAGGAATGGCTGCTTGCGATTCTTGTCGGTGAATGCCGGGAACGAGGGCGAAGGATCGGCGAGAACCAGAGTTGTGTGGGCAGCCTCGACGCCGGACAGTTCCGACTCGGGACGCTCCCAGCGAACTTCGCGGTAACCCAGTTGCGCCAGCAGCAACCAGGCTGCCTTGGCACCGGCGGCTCCGCTGTTCCAGGTCGTGGGCACCGGGTCGCGGTCCTCACGATTCGGCGCGAGGATGCCGGTGATCACAATCAACACGATCACGACGCCTGTGAAGCCGAGCAGAAAACGCCGGTCACTCCCTGGCTTTCTCATGCTGCCCTCAGCTGCCGGTGGAGATCGAGAGCGCTATCATAGTCGGGCTGCTCGGCGGGGCGCAGGCCGTACCAGATGATTTCAAAGCACAGCGTCTGTCGGTGCAGCAGCGGCGATGCCGGCGAAGCTGGATCGAGGAGCCGCGTGTACTCGCGCGGCGTACGGGCGCGGTCCGGGTTCCAGAGCCGGCGACCTTCGAGTGTGGCAATGCTGGCCCAGTACAGGCAGTGAACGGCATCGCGATAGCGTCCGGCGGCAGCGTGAGCTTCAGATTCTCGCATCCAGTTGAGCACTCGCTCGTCGGTCTGATCGATCCGGCGACTGGTTTCGAAGCGCATCTGAACGCGCTGCCGGCGCAGCGTCCGCAGAGCCCAGACCAGCAACAGCGCGCACGCCAATGAACCGAGAAGCCATTCGATCAGAGGAGCGATCCAGGGCGAGCGGCTGCCGAAGCCGGCGACGTGGCCAAGGATGCGCTCCAGCCATTCGTACAGGCGGGCCAACAGCTCCTCTTTCAGCGAAACTTCCTGCACGGTGGCGAATTCTCTGCCCGCCAGAATGACGTCGGCGCGTTGCCGCGCTCCGGCGAAGTCGGGCGACGGAGGCTCAGACTGCGCGTCGGCAAGATCGGCATCGAGATGGACCTGGACGCTCTGCATGAGAGTGGCGCGCGTGCCGTCGGACATGGACTTGCCCCCGGTCAGGGCCTCGCGTACCCAACCGTAATGGGATTCGAACCAGGAACCGGCGCCACGGACGACGCGCTCGTCCGGCGGAACCCGGCTGGCGTCGCATGCCGT
This sequence comes from Acidobacteriaceae bacterium, assembly GCA_049679565.1. Classification (GTDB taxonomy): domain Bacteria; phylum Acidobacteriota; class Terriglobia; order Terriglobales; family Acidobacteriaceae; genus Palsa-343. The sequence continues at coordinate 1,852 of JBAUGH010000469.1, read as the reverse complement.
TGCCCTGGCCGAACACGCTGTGGCGAGGGAGCGCAGAGACTGGAGGTGCTGAACGTAATCCGCTACTCCGCTCTGCGGCAGCTTCGCCTCGGAGACGGTCACTCTCGCGGCTGCAATGCACGGGAAACCGAAGGGCGCAACCAGTGAAAGTACCGCAGAGAGCCTGCATACACGGAGTAACCGAATCATCCCGGCTCCGGAGATCGGATGTCCTCCGCAACCGGGGCAGCGGGTATTCCGCCGGCGCGCAGCATCAGGAATTCGACGTCAAAGCCCTCGTGCCGCACGCGCTCGTCAAAATAGAAAAGGCACAAAGCAATGGCGGCCACCGGACCGACCAGCATGCTGCTGAAGAAGCTGCCGATGAGCTGCAGCATCTGGAGTAAATAGCGCTCGACGCCGTGGGCGCGGAGGGCGATGAAGGCAAGCGGCAGCAGGACCATGCTCACCACGATAGTCATGGCGTAGACCAGCAAACCGAGCAGGAAAATGCGCCCTTTGCGTTCCGGTAAAAGGCCGATGCTGCGACGTACTGCTGCATTGGCGCCAAGCGACTCGATAACGGAAGCGGGAACGGCCAGCGAAACCTTCAGCGCCGCCCAGATGGCATAAATAAAACTGGCAAAAATCTGCAATCCCAGCAGAAAGGCGATCACGCCGAGAAAGACGCCGGCATCTCTGCCCCGGCCGGGAATCAGCGTCACCGCGATGCCGAACACCGCGAACGACAGCAGCGGCCACCAGCCGATGCTCCAGTATTGTCGCAGCGTGACCAGCACATAGCGGAACCAGCGGGCCATGGCCGCGCGCCATGCCGCTCTCACCGAGGCAGCTCGGCCGAGATAGATCTCCGCGACCGCCCAGGTGGTGGCGGCCTGGGTGATCCCGTAAAAAACGAAGTAGACCAGAAGAAACAGGATGCTCGACCCGACGGAAATAAGGGGCCAGCGGCCAGCCAGAACGTGCTGGCCGTTACGCAGAGTCTGGGCCCTCGGAAGGAGGAGCAGCTGAAGCACGCCGGTCAGGAACCGCACCGCAGCCGGCAGCGCGGCCAGGCTGGCGAACAGCGCGAAGTGCGAGCGGTAGAGCTGAAAGGTGCGATCGAGGATCTCACCCGTGGAAAGAGGTCTTAAATCATAACCCGACGGGGCCGGCGCGAGACTCTCCGAGGCTGCCCAGCTTTGCTCGCTCGCCATACAAGCTGTCTCCGATTTGTGGGCCATCCTACCACAGCAAAATGACCAAAACGATCCGCCTTCCGGGGGAGCACGAAAAGCAGAAGAGACGGACTTCGACCGGAGCTGCAAAGCCCGCCAGGTCCATGTATTGCCGCTCTGTCTTCGCCGACCGGAGTAGAGCGCGAGGGCGCACCGGGGCGCACTCGTTATAATTTCGCTACAAGTCCGTGGAACTCCTCTCCAATCTGATTTGGATCGCGGTCACATTCGCTCTGTGGGGTTTGTGGCTAAGTCGACGGCGCGGCGCGCGCGGCGGTCCCCTGCTTCCCGGCTCCCTGCTTCCCGGGACCGGGCTGCAGCTGATTGCGCTGGCCATGCTTACTGTGATCCTGCTGCCGGTGATCTCCGTTTCCGACGACCTGCAGGCCTCGCACAACCCCGCGGAGGTGGAGCGTACCAGCATCCGGCACGATCCCTATCTGTGGATGGTGACGGGGACGCATCCAGCACCGGCGATGCCGGCCCTTCTGGCCAGCCGCCCGCTGTTTTTGGCGCAGGGACTGGCAAAGCGGGTAACGGCCGAGCGAACGGCGCCGCTGCAGCCCCGGGGTTCGATCCGCACTTTCTGGTCCCGGCCTCCTCCGATCGCCTGATTCCGCCGCACTCATCTTCTC
>JBAUGH010000468.1:0-2523 GCA_049679565.1 Acidobacteriaceae bacterium | reverse complement strand
GGCAGGCGTCGGGGAGCTGGAGGTCGTCCTTCGTGGTCGCGGGCAGGCGCTCGATCTGGCGGACCACATCGTAGGAGAGGAAGCCGACGGCGCCGGCGGTGAAGGGCGGCAGGCCGGCGATGCGCGCGGGGGAGTGGCCGTGGAGCGCGTCGCGCAGCAGAGCGAAGACGTCGCCGGTGACCTGGCGCGTGCGCCCGTGCTCGGTGACCTCGATCTGGTCACCGTGGGAGACGATGCGGCGGCTGGGGCCGATGCCGATGTAGGTGTAGCGGCCGAGATGCTCGCCGCCTTCGACCGATTCCAGTAGAAAGCACTCCGCCTCGGCCGCGGCTCGGCGTCCCGGGCTCGAAGTGAGCCGGAGGAAGGCCGAGACCGGCGTTTCCAGGTCGGCGGTCAGCGTGCGGTAGAGGGGGACGAGGGAGTGGGTGCGGGCGAGGCGCAGGAACTCGGCGCGGGCTGGATGGGAAGGCCTCATCTCCAACAGGGTACAAGGTGCGCGCCAGTGCTCGCAGCACGGGCGCGCTCGGCGCAAAGGCCAGGGCACGTCTCGATTTAGCTGGTTGCGAAGGTGAGGAAGGTCTCGACGATCTGGCTGGGGAGGGTTTCGCGGTTGGTTTTGGTCAGGAGCTCGTGGCCGGCGGATTCGATTTGAAGGATATGGCTGCGCGCGGGGATCGGCTGGAGCGCAGCGGTCAGCTCGTCAAGCGAGCCGAAGGGGTCGCGCGCGCCGTGAACGAAGAGGGCGGGCGTGCGGAGTTGGGGGAAGTGCTGGGTACGAAGCTGCTCCGGCTTGCGCGGAGGGTGGAGCGGGTAGGAAAGCAGCAGGAGCGCGTCCGCCACTTCCGGTTCGGCGGCGGCGAGCATCGTGGCCTGGCGTCCTCCATAGGAGTGGCCGCCGAGGTAGATGCGGGCGGGTGTGAGAGCCCGGCGCAGGGACTCGACGGCGGTGCGAAGTCCAGCCTGATCCTGTTTAGCGGAGTTGAAGGGCGGCCCGTGCGGGCGCTGCTGGCGGAAAGGGAGATCGCAGCGAAGGACGGCGAAGCCGGCGGCCGAGAAAGCTTCGGCGAGAGCGACGAGAAGCGGGGATTCGCAGTCGGCTCCTGCGCCGTGGGTGAGGACGAGGCCGGCGTTGGTTGCGTTCGCCGCGGGTTCATGGAGGAAGCCGCGGACGGGCGGGTCCGAGGAAGGGTCACTGTACGGCCGCATGACAGTCCCCAGTACACAGTGCTCGGCGCGCAGAAAACAAGTGACGGCGTAGGGAACGAAGGGGAAATTCGTGCTGTGGGAATTGCTACAATGGGCGGCCTATATACCGGAGGGTGGTTGGTGAGACGCGGAGTGCTGTTCGCAGTGCTGGTGGCGCTGCTGGTAGGGGCGATCCGGACGGTGGCGGGTTTCAGCCGCGATCCGGAAACCATGCTGCGGGAGCTGAACCAGCGGCTGCTGGGGCGGGGCGATGCGCAGGCTACCTGTCTGGCGCTGCTGATTGCCGCGGACGGCAGGGCGACGCTGGCCAACGCCGGGCATCTGCCGCCGTATCGCAACGGAAAACCGATGGGGGTGGAGGGGTCGCTGCCGCTGGGCGTGCTGGAGGAGCCGGAGTTCACGCTGCTGCGCTTCACCCTGGCGGAGGAGGATCGGCTGATGCTGCTTTCCGACGGGATTGCGGAGGCAAAGGATGCTGCCGGGCGGCTGTTTGGATTCGAGCGGGTGTTGGATCTGGTGCGGACGTCGCGCTCGGCGGAGGACATTGCAGCGGAGGCGCAGCGGTTCGGGCAGGAAGACGACATCAGCGTGATTGCGGTGACGCGGATGGCGATGGGGGAGCCGTTGCCGGCGTAAAACCAGGCTGCAGGGTACGGGCAACAGAGATGCCTGTGGGAATTACAATCGGGCTTCCATCGCCGCCCGGTTGCGCGTGGATTCCCAAAACTCTGAATTCTCCCAAGGAGGCGTCATTGAAGCGGCTGTTCGTTATGACGATTTTATTTCTGGCGAGTGTGGCGTCGGCGGAAACCTGCAAGCTCCAGACGTACGCCTCTTCGTGGATGGTCACGGGGACGCCGTTTTCGGTGGTGTGTCCCTCGGGCGTCTATTCGGGCGTGCTGGTGACCACGCCGGCGCGGCGCTTTTTCCGGCGCGGCCACCTGATGCTGAAGTTCACCCAACCGGTGGCAGTGGTCTCGAAGAACCCCAGAGACGAGGGCAAAATTGAGCCGGGGAGGGGCCGGCAGATTGCGAATGTGTTGCTGGATGGAGGCGCGGGCATTGGGACCAAAGATCTGACCGATGGGCTGTCGGGAGCGATCTACAAGTCCTGGTACGCGATTCCGATTTCGTGCTTGGCGCTGGCGTTTTTTTCCAACGGCGGCGACGTGAACCTGAAGCCCGGCTACGCGCTGGAGGTTCAAACGGTACGGAACGCAGCGCAACCGGAGGCGGGCGGGCTGGCGCTGGGAGCAGCCGGTACCCGGTAACTGGCGGGTGTGGGAACCGCGGGGGTGTCCTGCGCGTAAACAGCGG
>JBAUGH010000467.1:0-21914 GCA_049679565.1 Acidobacteriaceae bacterium | reverse complement strand
CGATGCGGCTGGCGGGCACGCGCAGGCTGAAGATGGGATCGCTGGTGGAGGAAAGCTGGTGGACCAGCTTGCGAGTGACGCTGCCGCGGTCGAAGACGCCGGGGTCGCCCTCTTCGAGGATGACCATGCAACTGCCGGCAATGCGGGGATCGGCGCTGTCCACAGCGGCGGTAACGAAATTGGCGAAGCCCATGTTGGTAATGAAGCGGCCGCGCTTCTCGATCTGGAGAACGGGCTCTTCGCCCTCGTTCCACACAGCGATCGAGGCTTTGCCGCTGAGCATGCCGGTATCCACACCGACGTAGGGCAGGGGCTCGGTGAGGCAGAAAGCGCCGCGCCACGGCTTGCGATCCTCGCCCGGAGCGGGCGGAGCGCAGAGAGCCATGTAGCGGGCGCGCTGTTCGGGAGTGCCGCGTTCGTGGATGGGCGAGAGGGCGAGGCATCCGGCGAGGCTGGCCGTGGCAGCGCCGGCATCCACCCAGGCCAGCTCGAAGGCGATCAGCGCGAGGGCCAGGTTCTTCGGTCCCTCGAGGAAGCCGCCGCATTCCGGATCGAGAAAGGCGGCGGTGATGCCGGAGGCGTCGAAGTCCGCGAGCAGCGAGTTCTTGGCGGCGGTCCACTGGTGGGACTGGCGCGCTCCGGAAGCAACCAGGCGGGCCACCGGGCCGCGGGCAACATCGCGCACGGCCTGGACGAGCATCTGCAGGTCGTAGCGATCGGCAAAGCGCCACTGGATCGGACGCACCGCGTCGCCGGGGAGAGTAGACAGCGTTTGTTCCTGCAGGGAGGCGGTGCTGGTCGCCACGGGCGGACCTCATGAGGTAACGGCCCAGGCTACGCTGGCGCGCGCACAGGGGTCAGTGACACGGATCACACGGAGGTTTCACCCGAGGTGAGGCCCGGGGAGATCGCGGGCCAGGAGCGGCTTCGGGACGGGGACAAACGCGCGGCGAAGGATGCGCTCCGAATGCGTCAAGCCACAGGGGGATTTGGACTTCTCGAAAGTTGTATGGCGGAAGACTACGGTCACCAACCATGATTACTGAATGGGGCTAAGCGGCGCCACTGGGAGCAGGTTGCCCGCAGTGTTGGGATCTGTCGTCGCGGGCGGCACGATCCTGCGCGCTGCGATCTGGCAGGAATCCGCCCTGGCGCACCATGCTTCCCTGTTGCTGGGGTGTCTCTCCGGCGGTCTGGCGCTGGAAGTCGCCGTCCAGCGCTGGCAAATGCTGCGACAACGAAAATCGGTCCGCCAGGCGGAGGCAACCGCGCTGGCGATTGCGGGCCTCTCCGCCGCCCTTGAGAAAGTCTCCCGCGAAAGGAATCCGGACGACGAGGTCGAACTGCCCAGCAACCATGAGCTGGCCCAACTGGTCACGAGTTTCAACGCGGTCCTGCGCGAACTGCGGGAAACGAACCGCGCCAGGCAGGCGGCGGAAGCCCGGCTGCAGCACATGGCGCTGGTCGACGACATGACCGGGCTGCCCAACCGGCGCCTGCTCGCCGATCGCCTGTCGCAGACACTGGCCAAGGCGCGGCGCGAGCAGCGGATGGTCGCCCTGCTGCACATGGATCTGGACGGATTCAAGCTGGTGAACGACAGCCTGGGGCACAGCGTGGGCGATGTGCTGCTGAGCCAGGTGGCGCAGCGGCTGAAAACGCGATTCCGGGAGTCGGATACGCTGGCTCGGATCGGGGGCGACGAATTCACGCTCATCCTCGACAGCATCCAAAGCCCCAGAGACGCTGAAGCGGCCGCAGAGAGCGCGCGCGAGGTGCTCAACGTGCCTTTTGAAATCGGCGGACACTCCATCCGCATCGGCACGAGCATCGGGATCAGCGTTTTCCCCGAACACGGCCTCGAAGCGGGCCAGTTGCTGCAGCAGGCGGACTGCGCCATGTACGCGGCCAAGCGCAATGGCAGGAACCGCATCGTGCAGTTCGGCGACGACCTGGGCAACGCCACGCGGGAACGGCTGACGCTGGAGGGCGAACTGCGGCGGGCCATCGCCGAAGGCCAGATTGAGGTTCACTACCAGCCGGAGTTCGATCTGCGGAGCAACCTGATCGTGCGCTTCGAGGCGCTGGCCCGCTGGAACCATCCGAAGCTGGGCGCCATCCCGCCGCTGAGCTTCATCCCGGTCGCCGAGGAGTGCGGGCTGATCATCCCGCTGGGCGCCTATGTGATGGAGCAGGCCTGCCGGGACGCGGTGACGTGGCAGGCGCAGGCCGGCCGCCCGATCCAGGTGGCAGTGAACGTCTCCAGCGTGCAGTTCGGGCGCGAGAGCTTCATCGGAGAGGTGGAAGAGATTCTGCAGCGAACCGGACTGGACCCCTCCCTGCTGCAGCTGGAGCTGACCGAATCCGCGACCCTGACCGGACTGGAACGCGCGGCGGAAACCATGCGCATGCTGAAGAACATGGGAGTCAGCATGGCCATCGACGATTTCGGTACGGGCTACTCCTGTCTGAGCTACCTGCCGCGGCTGGCCTTCGATGCGCTCAAGATCGACCGCTCGTTCGTGAACGAGCTGATGGTGCGGCGGGAGACGCGGGCGTTCGTGCAGTCGATCATGACGCTGGCCCACAACCTGCACATGAAAGTGATCGTGGAAGGGATCGAGACCCCGCAGCAGCTGGAGCTCACGCGCAAGCTGGGCGCCAATGAAGCGCAGGGTTATCTGCTGGGCCGCCCCTCCCCGAGTCCGCTGGAGGTTCTGCGCAACGCGGTGACCGTCGAAGCCGAGCCGGGCGCGACGCGAAGGAATCTGCAGGAGGTTCCGCAGTCGTGAAAGCCGGCGCCGCGAATTCGATCCTGAGCCGACGGGAGGATCCCGAGCTGAGTCCGCTGAGCGGAGCGGGCGCCATGCTGCGCGCCGCCGCCGCCGCCTGCGTGGCCGGGGCTTTGACGCTGCTGCTGGCCCAGTGGCTGGCGCCCTCAGCCCACGCGCTCGATCCCACCAAGGCGATCACCCAGTACATGCAGACGACGTGGAACAGCGAGGCGGGGCTGCCGGAGAACTCGGTGCAGGCCATCGCCCAGACCACGAATGGCTTTCTGTGGATGGGAACGCAGGAGGGATTGACGCGTTTCGACGGCGCGCATTTTGTGACCTATACGCGGCACAGCGCGGGCGGTTTGGCCTCCGATTTCATCCAGGCGCTGGCAGCCGATCCCGACGGCAGCCTGTGGATCGGCACCAACAGCGGGCTGAGCCACTACGTTCCGAATGACGGATCCACCGCCGATGGCACCTTCACCCGGTGGACGACCAGGGATGGGCTGGCGGGCAACAACATCACCGCGCTGTGCATGGATCGCGAAGGCGGCTTGTGGATCGGCAGCGGCCAGGGGTTGAATCGTCTGGACCGGGGGCGAGTCGCGAGATGGAAGGTGGGCGGCGGTTCCGGCGATCCGGCCATCCATGCGATGGCGGTCGATTCCGGCGGAACGCTGTGGGTCGGCGCCTCCACCGGACTGTGGCGATTCGAGCAAGGGAGGTTTGTGCCGCTGAAGTCGGGGGACGGCCTGATGGGCGACACGGTTCTCTCCCTGGCGGCAGCCCCGGACGGATCGATCTGGGTGGGCACGCAGGCGCACGGACTGGCGCAGATCCGGCACGGGCGGGTGGCAACGGTGCTCTCGCGGAATCTTCCCTGGAATGAGATTTCAGCTCTGCTGGCCGATCATGATGGCGCCATCTGGATCGCCTTCGATCGCCACGGCATCGCCCGCTACTACCACGGCAAGCTGGATTTTTATAACGCCGCTCGCGGCCTGCCGAGCGACCGGTGCTCGACCGCGCTGTTCGAAGACCGCGAAGGCAGCCTGTGGGTCGGCTTCCTGGACGCCGGCGTGGCGCAGCTGCGCGACGGGAAGTTCTCGGTCTTCGGGACGGCCGAAGGGCTTTCCGGCAACTACGACGGCAACGTATTGCAGGCGCAGGACGGGTCGATCTGGATCGGGGCCGACAACAAGGGACTGGATCAGCTGTTGCCGGACGGGCGCGTGAAAGTGTGGAACCAGAAGAACGGCTTGCCGGACCAGGCGGTGTACTCGGAGCTGCAGACCCGTAACGGCGATCTGTGGGTCGGGTACCAGCGGGCGACGATCGCGCGCATTCACGGACGGCAGATCTCGATCTATCACGATGCCGAGGCCTCCGACGATTCCGTCAACGCTCTGTTTGAAGACCGGCAGGGCAACCTCTGGGTGGGGTTCGAAGGCAAGGGGCTGGCGCGCTTCGATCAGGGACGGTTCCAGCACCTGTCGCAGACCGGGCGCGTGGCGGGAATCGCGCAGTCGACCGACGGGGCCATCTGGACGGTGTGGGACGGCGACGGCGTGGAGCGGCTGCAAAACGGCGTCTCCACCTGGTTCACAACCGCTAACGGACTGCACAGCGATCAAGCCATGAGCCTGTACGCGGATGCCGACGGCAGCGTGTGGGTGGGAACGGCGAGCGGCGGGCTCAGCCACATCCGCGGCGACCAGGTGACAACCTGGACGCCGGACCAGGGGCTCCCGGACACATCCATCGGATCGATCATCGAAGACGACTTCGGCAATCTGTGGATGGGTGGCGACACCGGCATCTTCCACCTGCCGAAGAGCGAACTGGAGGGGCCGGGTGCGCCCAAAGCGATGCTGCACCCGAATCTTTACGGGAGCGCGGACGGCTTGCGGTCGCGCGAGACGCTGTACGGAAGCGAGCCATGCGTGTGGAAGTCGCGCGACGGGCGCCTCTGGTTCGGAACCATCGCCGGCGTGGCGGTTATCGACCCGGCGCACATCCCTGTAAACCATGTGGTCCCCCCGGTGTGGATCGACCGCATCACCTTCGATTCGCATACCGTGCCGCTGACGGACGGCATCCGGCTGGGTCCGGGCGCGGGCAATCTGCAGGCGTCATTTTCGGCGCCCAGCTTCGTGGCGCCGCAGCGCGTGCACTTCCGCTACCGGCTGGTGGGATTCGATCCCGACTGGATCTACTCCGGCCAGCGGCGCACCGCGTGGTACACCAACCTGCCGCCGGGGCGCTACACCCTGCGCGTGCAGGCCGAGAACAACGACGGCATGTGGAACGACGGCGGAGCGTCTTTCAGCTTCGTGCTCCGGCCTCCCCTGACCCAGACTCCGCTGGCCTACCTTTGCTACGTCCTGCTGGTCGTGCTGCTGGCGTGGATCGTGGTGGCGGCTCGCACTCAGGCGCTTACCCTGCGCCAGCAGGAACTGACCCGCACGGTAGCCGAGCGCACGGCCCAGCTGGAAGCCGAGAAGGCGGCGCTGGAAGCGACCCGCCGCGAGCTGCACATCCAGGCCACGCACGATTCCCTGACCGGCATCTTCAACCGGGCCGCCATGCTGGAGCACCTGCAGCGTGAAATCGCGCGCGCCACCCGCGACCGGGCGCCGCTGGGGGTTCTGATTGCCGACCTCGACCACTTCAAGAACCTCAACGACAGCTACGGACACCTGTGCGGCGACGACATCATCCGCGAAGCTGCCGACCGCCTGCGGAGCGCGATGCGCGGGTACGACATCGTGGGCCGCTACGGCGGCGAGGAGTTCCTGATCCTGTTTCCGGGCTGGGACCTGCATGTCGCGCCCAACCGGGTGGACGATCTGCTGGATGCGGTGCGTTCGAAGTCGTTCGAAGTGTGCTCGGCCAACATTCGTCTCACCTGCAGCATCGGCGTCGCCATGTTCCGGCCGGATGTGGATTCGCCCTCGGTGCGGGAGGTGCTGGGCCGGGCGGATACTGCGCTTTACGTGGCCAAGAACTCGGGCCGCAACTGCGCCCGCTTTGAAGCGCGCCGGGACATCGAGTCTGGCATTCACGCGGTCACGCATAATCCGGCGATCACCAGCAAGAATTAAGCGGAGGGCTCCGCACGCAGCAGAACAGCGACGAGCGCGACCATTTCCTCCAGTTCCGCCACCGGCACGCACTCACGCGGGCTGTGCGCGGTGCGCATGTCGCCGGGCCCGAGGACGATAACCTCTTCGGCCCGCGGAGCAAAGAGGCTGGCTTCGGATCCAAACGGAATGGACACGGCGGGGCGGCCGGTGAGACTTTCGAGCGCGCGCACCAGTGGAGAGTCCGCCGCGGTTTCGAAGCCCGGCTGCTGCCGGGCCGGCTTCACTTCTGCGCGAACCCCGGGGTGCTCGGCGGCCAGGGTTGTCACAATCTCTGCGACAGAATCGAGCACCGCATCCGGCGGGTCGCCGGGAATCGGCCGCCACTCCAGCTCAAACCGGCACAGGCCGGGAACGATGTTCTTCGCGGCGCCACCCTCGATCGTGCCGATGTTGATCGTGGTGAACCCGGGATCGAAAAACGGATGGCTGCGACGAGCACGCTGGGCGGCCAGCTCTTCGATCGCGGTGATGAGGCGCGCCGCGTGAAGGATGGCCGAGGCTCCCTGCTGCGGGTGGGCGCTGTGCGCTTCCCTGCCGGTGACGGTGACTTCCGCGAGGCAGTAGCCCTTGCCGGCGCGCGCCGGATGCAGCGAGGTCGGTTCGCCGATGATCATGCGGCGCGGACGCAGCGCGCCCTGCGCGACCAGATGGCCCGCGCCGATGCAGCCGATTTCCTCCTCGGCAGTCATCACGATGCGCAGCCCCCGCGGCAGGCGCGCGGCATCCGCCTGGGCAACAGCGGCCAGTACACAGGCGAGAAACGCCTTCACATCGCAGGAGCCGCAGCCGTGCAGCTTACCGTCGGCAATGAAAGGATCAAGAGCTCTCGGCCAGTCCGCGGCGCAGGGCACCGTATCGGTGTGGCACATGAAGACGAGGTCGGCGTCGGGATCGGCAGGATTCTCTCCCGGCGGCGCGGCGATGCAGTTGACCTTCTCGACGCCGGCGGAACCCTGGTAAGGCAGTTCGCGCGCGGTCCAGCCCAGGTTGCCGAGCGCGCGCATCGCGTAATCGATGACGGGGCGATTCGATACCGCTGAGGGCGATGGAATGCGGATCAGGTCCGAGAGCAGCTCGACAACGGAGTTCATCGCGGGCTCCTGTCAGCATCGCGCCAGACCTGCGCGTGCAGTTCGGCGTAGCGGGAGACGATGTCATCCTGGAGCGGATGCCGGCCGTCGCGCACGACGAGCCTGCCATTCACCGCCACGTCGCGGATGGCGGTGCGATTCATGCCGAAGACGATGAGGGAGAGCAGATCGGCAGCGGAGTGGCCGGCGATGGAGACGTCGCGCAGATCGACGGTGAAGAAGTCCGCGGCCTCGCCGGTGGCCAGCGTGGCCGGATGAACACGGAGCGCGCGGGCTCCATTGACCGTGGCGCATTGAAACAGCCGCGCCGCCAGTCCCTGACCGCCAACCCCGTCGAGAACGGCGCGCTGCTGATGGCTGAGCCGCAGGTGATAGTCGAGCTCACGCGCATCTTCGAGCGGATCGATCTGCGCCTGGCTGTCGGAGCCGAACGCGACGGGAATGCCCCTCTCCAGAATGCGGTCGGCAGCCACGATGCCGTCGCCGAGGTTGCGCTCCGTGGTGGGGCAGGCGCAGACCACAGCTTTCGCCTCAGCCAGCAGAGCGATTTCATGATCGGTGACGTGGGTGGCGTGCACCGCGGTGAGGCCCGGGCCCAGCAGGCCGGCTTCCCCCAGCAGGGTTACAGGGGTGCGCCCATACTCGCGCAGGCAGGCTTCGTTCTCGGCGACCTGCTCGGAGAGATGCATGTGCAGCGGCAGCCTGCGGCCCCGCGCCCAGCCCGCGATCTCGCGCAAATCGTCGAAGGGCACGGCGCGGACGCTGTGCGGAGCGACGCCAAAGTGCACCCGAGGATCGTCGGCGGAATATTCCTTTGTGAGGGCCTCCAGGCGCGCAAGAAACTCGGCCGTGGTCTCAAAGAAGCGAATCTGCCCGGGATCGCGCGGCACCTCAAAGCCTGAGCGCAGATACGCGCAGCGCAGCAGCACAATGCGCAGGCCGACGGACTGCGCTGCGGTGATCACCTGCTTCGCCAGCAGGTTGGGATCGTCATAGGGCTGGCCGCCCGGAGCGTTGTGCAGGTAGTGGAATTCGCCCACCGTAGTCGTTCCGGCCAGCGCCATCTCGAGAAACGCCATGCGCGCGACGTCGTACACCTGCTCGGGGTCGAGCCGCGCAGCCGCGCGATACATGGTGCCGCGCCACGACCAGAAATCGCGGCCCGCGATGGCGCGCGATTCAGCCCTGCCGCGAATGAGTCGCTGGAACGAATGCGAATGGACGTTGACGAATCCCGGCAGGAGGGCTTTCCCGGCCAAATCAACCACTGTGTCAGACGGGGCCGCTCCGGCGCCGATGCCAAGGACGCGTCCCCGGTCGTCGACCCGCACGCCTGCGCCAGCCAGGAATCGATCGCCGGAATAAATCAGGTCGGGGCGGTAGAAGACGCTCATGCCGGACCTGCCGCGACGCGCTGCCCACGAATCCAGGTCTCGCGCACAGGATTGCGGCCGAGGGTGTAGATCAGCTCGCGCCAGTCGGAGCCGTCCAGCACCAGGAAGTCGGCAGGCAGACCGGCTTCGATGCGTCCGGCATCGCTGAGGCCAAGCGCAGCGGCGGCGTTCACCGTTCCTGCGACGAGAGCTTCCTGCACGGTAAGGCCATTGAGCCGCACCGCAAGGGCAAGCGCCGCTGCGGCAGAGTAGAGCGGGCTGGAGCCCGGATTGAGGTCGGTGCCCACAGCCACGGCCGCGCCCGCGTCGATAAGACGCCTTCCCGGAGCAGGCGGCAATCCCAGGTGCAGCGACACGCCGGGGAGAATGGTGGCCACAGTCGAACTGCCGTTCATGGCCGCGACCTGCTCCAGACTGCACGCCTCCAGGTGATCGAAACTCTGCGCGCGCATCCGTAACCCCAGCTCGAATCCGCCCACGCGGTGGAACTGCTCGGTGTGGAGCTTGATGCCTAGCCGGTGCTCGCGAGCGGCAGCGAGGATCGGCTCAGCCTCCGCCGTGGACCATGATTCTTTTTCGACGAAGACATCGACGGCCTGGGCGAGTTTGCGAACGGCGATCTCGGGGATCCAGGACTGGCATACATCGGCCACATACGCGGCCCGCTCGGCCTGGGGCGGAGGCACGTGGATCAGCAGCGTCGGCACGATGCGTGCGGGAGTAGAAGCCGCGAGTTCGCGAATCGCTTCGAGCATCGCGAATTCCGCCGCGCGCGTGAAGCCGTAGCCGGATTTAACTTCAATGACCGTCGCGCCCGAGCGCACCAGAGCGTCGATGCGCGGGCGAGCCAGCGCGACCAGATCGCCGCGGCTGGTCGCAGCCGTGGCGCGAATCGTGCTCCAGATACCGCCGCCCGAGGCCAGGATTTTCTCGTAGGGCACGCCGGCAATGCGCGCCTCAAAGTCGCGAAGCCGGTCGCCGGCCCAGACCGCATGCGTGTGGGGATCGACGAGTCCGGGAACGACAGCGCACCGCCCGGCATCGACGGTCGCAACGGCCTCGCCCGGCCACTCGGCTTCCGGGCCGATCCAGAAGAATTTGCCATCGGCAATCGCGATGGCTGCGTTTTCGATCATGCGCAGGCGGCGCATCTCCGCGCCGTACTTCGGACCCGCGCCTTCCGGCGTGACCAGCTGCGCGATGCCGCGAACCAGCAGATCGGCCCTCATGCGCGACCGCGCCGATCAGGACTCGACAGGTCAATGCTGGGCAGGTCGAGGCCGCGTTCGCTCGCCGTCGCGAGAGCGCGCTCGTAGCCGGCATCGGCATGGCGCACCACGCCCAGCGCGGGATCGTTGCGCAGGCAGAGGCGCAGGCGTTCATCGGCCTCGCCGCTTCCGTCGGCAACCGCTACCAGCCCGGCGTGCTGGCTGTAACCCATGCCGACGCCGCCGCCGTGGTGGAAGCTCATCCACGCGGCACCGCTGGCGATGCCGGTAGCGAAGTTGAGCAGCGGCCAGTCGGAAACCGCATCGGAGCCGTCGCGCATGGCCTCGGTTTCGCGGTAAGGACTGGCCACCGAGCCGGCGTCGAGGTGATCCCTGCCAATGACGATGGGCGCTTTCAGGCGGCCGTCGCGCACCATCTGGTTGAAGAGCAGTCCGGCGCGGTCGCGCTGGCCATAGCCCAGCCAGCAGATGCGCGCCGGCAGCCCCTGGAACGCGATCTGATCGGCAGCATATGTCAGCCACTGCGTCAGGCGGCGATCCTCGGGAAAGAGTTGCAGGAGCGCCGCGTCGGTGGCCGCGATGTCGGCGGGATCGCCGGAGAGGGCGACCCAGCGGAACGGCCCGCGTCCTTCGCAGAAGGAATCGCGAATGAAGGCCGGCACGAAACCGGAATAGGCAAAGGCGTCCTTCACACCGGCGATCTGCGCCTGGGTGCGCAGATTGTTGCCGTAGTCGAAAGCGACGGCGCCGCGCTGCTGCATTTTCAGGATCGCCTCAACGTGCGTTGCAATCGATCCGCGCACGCGCTCGAGATAGGGCTCCGGCTGTTTTGCGCGGACCGCATTCAGGTCCTCGTCCGCGCGGGCGATGGGCAGGTAGCCCCACAGGGGATCGTGGGCGCTGGTCTGGTCGGTCACCAGATCGGGCGTGAAACCCATCTCCACCATGCGCGGCAAAATCTCGGCCGCATTGCCCATCAGGCCGATGGAGACAGCCTTCCGCGCCGCCTTCGCTGCCTGCGCTGCCGCCAGAGCCTCATCCAGCGAGGCGGTGGCCTGATCAAGATAGCGCGTCTCCAGACGCCGCTGGATGCGCGCCGGATCCACTTCGACGCAGATGCTGACCCCGCCGGCCAGCTTGACGGCGAGCGGCTGCGCCCCGCCCATGCCGCCGAGGCCGGCAGTCACGGTGATGGTTCCGGCGAGCGTGCCGTTGAAGTGACGCTCGGCCGCGCCCTGAAACGTCTCGTAGGTTCCCTGCAGGATGCCCTGCGTGCCGATATAAATCCACGAGCCCGCGGTCATCTGGCCGTACATCATCAGCCCGGCCTGGTCGAGCTTGTCGAAGGTTTCCCACGTGGCCCAGTGCGGCACCAGATTGGAGTTGGCGATGAGCACGCGCGGCGCCATCGGCTGCGTTTCCAGCACGGCAACCGGCTTGCCGGACTGGATGAGCAGCGTCTGGTTGTTCTCGAGGCGGTCGAGCGTGGCGACGATGCGATGAAAGCAGTCCCAGTTGCGCGCGGCCTTGCCGCGGCCGCCGTAGACGATCAGCTCGGCGGGCTTCTCGGCCACTTCGGGATCCAGATTATTCATCAGCATCCGCTTGGCCGCTTCCTGGATCCAGCCGCGGGCGGTGCGGGTAGCGCCACGCGGCGCGCGGATCGGACCTTCAGGCGCTGTCATCGGGCTCCCTCGGAAACACTCAATTTTCTTCTTTCACGCTGCGCGAGGCAACCGGGCTACTCGGCCTGTTCCTTCTGGTCCTTTTTCCCCGGCGCCTCCGGCGCGGCGAACGGCGGCTGATCGTATTTGTAGAGCGCGTTCATGAAGAATTTGTACGTTCCATGCGACTGCCCGCGCCACTGCGGCTTGAATCCATACAGGAAGATGCGTCCCGCTCCATAGGGCAACTCCACGGCCGCGGCCTTGTCCTCAATCGCTTCGGGATGAAGCAGCAGCCCGCTTTCCAGCGGATCGCTGTCGTTGGGATAGCGGGCCAGCACTGCGCCCTTGAATCCCGGCAGCGTGGTGAAGGCCGGCCCGCGCTCGAACATCACCACCGGCTCACCCGGCAGTCCGTAGGTGATCGGCCGATCTGTGGAACTCAATTCCACCCGCAGCAGCGCGCCGGAGCAGAAGAACTTGTCCGGCTTCAGGCCCTCCAGAGCGTTCTTCACCGGCAGCGAGAGCAGCGGGATCAGCGTTTGCGCGGACTCGTTGAACGCCACCAGGGTTCCGCCCTGGTGCACGAAATCGCGCAGGCTGTTGAGGCCCTCCTCGCCCAGGCCGCCGGCATATTCGCCCGGGACAATGCCGGGGCCGAAGCCGTCCATCATCTGCCGGCTGCGCATGTCGGGCAGGATGATCACGTCGACACGATCGCGCAGGCCGCCGGCCCGCATATCGGCGTTGTAGAGGCTGATGGGCGCATAACCGTACTGCTCGAGGATCCAGCGCGTCCAGCCTTCGTCGATGGAGGGATCCCAGGGCCGGTAGAGCCCAATGCGCGCCTTGTGGATGGCGATGGTGTGCTCCGGCGCCTTGTCGATGGCCAGCGCCGAGACGGCGTACTTCTTCACCATGTCGCCGAGGCTCGCGCGGCTGATGCCGCCGATCACGATGGCGCCCTTCTCCATGCCCTCCGGCGTCTTCACCTCGTCCTGATCGAAGGCCACCGAGCCACCCGCCGCCAGCACATCGTTGATCACCCGGAAGCTGGCGTCCGGCTTGTGGCTCAGAACGAAGGTGCCGCCGGTTCCCTGCACATCGGCCGGCGGAGCATCCAGATCGTTCACCGGCTTCAGGTGGGCAATCTGATCCTGCGTGAGCGGATCGGTAATCTCATCGACGCGCACGCCCATCTGCAGAGGCAGCGTCCATCCGGTCACATCGTAGGGCAGATCGACAGGCTTGTTGCTTTCCTGAAACAGCGCCTGCGGGTAATGCTGCGCCTCGAACAGCTCCTTAGCCATCGCCGAGAACGGCTGATTCATGCGGATGACCCAGGAGCCGGCGGGATAATCGCGATCGTTGGCATGAAAGCCGGTCTCCGACTCGTCGATGGCGATGCCGTTTTCCTGGATGATGTGGGCCAGCAGCTCGCCTTCGGGCGCGTCGGACTGCACGCTGGGGATCACGTACGCGTAAGGCGGCGCGTCCTCGTAGCGCTTGATATTGTCGCGCGCCGCCTGATAGCGGTTGTAGAGCAGCGTTTCGCGATAGCGCGCCGCCGTGTCCAGCACCGACATCGACCCGGCAACCATGTAATCCACCGCATCCTTCAGCCGCCACCACCCGCCCTGCCAGGGCGTGGTGTACATGGTGAGCGCCTTCAGGTCCTGCATGTTCTTCGGAAACTCGTCGACGGTGTAGAAGCGCGGCGTCGCATAGCGATAAAGCGCTGTCTCGGTAAAGAAGGAAATCTCGTTGCGGAACGACCCGGCGTAGTCCTCGAACCCCGGATACCAGTTGTCGAATTCCGACTCGCTGATCGCGCCCGGCATCTGGTGCTCGTCGAGATAGGCGGTCATGTCCGTGCCGATGACGTTGAACCAGCTGCGCACGTAGGGGCTGATGTTCGAGGAGATGGGATCGGAGAAGGGCGGAATCCAGATGCGCGCGGGAAACGGCGCCGTCTGGTGCTGGCAATAGAAAATCACGGGAGCGTAGTCGATCTCGGTGCGCGTGACCACCTGCGACTCTTTCATGTTGAGCATGTAGCCGTCGCGGTTGTTATCGTGGCCCACGTAGTCCTGGAAAAGCCACGGCATGGGGCTGACTTCGAACCGCGTGCCCAGGTTCTTGCGGTACCAGGAGACGACCATGTCCTGGCCATCGGGATTCAGCGTGGGCCAAAGCAGCAGAATCACGTTGTCGAGGATGCGATCGATCTCCGGATCGCCCTGCGCCGAAACCAGCTTGTAAGCCAGCGCGATCGAATGCTGGGCCCCGGCCACCTCGCTCGCGTGCATGCCGCCGTCGATGTGGACGATCACCTTCGACGTCTGGGCCAGAGCGCGCGCCTGCGCGTCATCGAGACCCTGCGCGGTCGCCAGCCGTCTGGCGATGGCCTTATAGTCGTCGAGCTTGGCAAGATTCTCCGGCGAGGAAATGACCGCGACCTCGATGTCGCGACCCTCCGTGGTCTTGCCCACGGTGAACATCTTGATGCGATCGGAGTGCGCCGCCAGCTCGTGGAAGTAGTGAATCTCCTCTTCGTAATTGGCCAGGTAGTAGTCGTCGCCCGGCGTGTGGCCCAGCACCGACGCAGGCGTAGGGGCCTGCGCGCGGCCGGCGGCGGCTATAGAGGCAAACAAACAGGCAGGCATCAGGACAAAGCGGCGCAGGTCTCGCGAACGCATCGATTTCATCTCCCAATTCGTGCTGAGGAGCGCGGCTTTCCGCACCGCTCCTGGCTGATTATCAGGTGAGCCAGTAGTCGTATCACATTTGGAACGCACAACCAAAGCGCCGGAGATTCCTCTCCGGCGCCCGCTGTGGATTGGGAACTAAAAGTCGAACCGCAGTGCGAACTCCATGCGCCGCGGCTGGGTGAGCAGACCAGGATTGGTCGTGAGGGAGTTGGGCGCGGCAATACCCAGGGTCGCACTCGTGAGTTGGCCGTCAATCGCAACGGGATCGAAGCGCACCGTGTTGGTCACGTTGTACGTTTCCCAGTCGAACTTGAGCGTGCCGTACTCCGCCACCTTCCACGATTTGTTCAGCCCGGCGTCGATGTCAAAATAACCGTCGCCGCGGAACTTGTTGCGCTCCCCGGCTTCGCCCGGGTACGGCAGCCGAATCGGAGAGCCGGTGGCAACGCCGGAGTTGAGCGCGGACGGGTCGTCGAAGAACTGCGGATTGCCGTTCTGGTCGAAGTGGCGGCGCATTTTCACTTTGCCGGTGACGACGGCATAGCTCTCCTGCTGCCAGTCGGTCGTGTAGCCCGGCTCAGAAAGCGAGAAGGGCAGGCCGCTGGTCGTGCGGTTGATGCCGGAGAGCTGCCAGCCGCCGATCAGGACATTCACCACGCGGTTGGCGCCTCCCATCACCTGCTGCCCGGTGCCGAACGGCAGGTTATAAAGGCCGTCAACCGTCAGCAGCGACCGCGTATCGAAATCGGATACCGCACGGTTGAGATACGGCTTCCAGGTATCCAGGATTCCAACGTCGAGGCTGGTGCTGGTGCTGAATTCGCTGCTCCGCTCGGCGTCCGAACCCTCGTCGATCGACTTCGACAGGGTATAGCTGGCATCGAATTCCAGGCCGTGGCTGGTGGGATGGCGCAGACTCACCTGCAGCGCGTTGTAGTAGCTCATGCCGATGGTGTCCAGCGCGTAGAGGGAGGAGAACTGCCCCTGCCAGAAATGCGACTGGTAATTCGGCGGGCAGTTATAGTCGCAGTAAAAGTCGATGTCCGAGAGAGACGTGGTCGCGCCCAGATTCGAGCGGTACGGCGCCCACTCATTGTTGTAGATGGCCTGAGTCGCGCTTTCCCCGCGGTAGTCGTAGTTGGCCATCCACGGAAAGACGTCTTCGAAGTACTTAATTGTCGGAACGTTGACCACGCTCCCCGTTCCGCTGGAGTTCACTCCATAGTTGCCGCCGTTCACGTCCACCAGACGCGAAAGGGCGCTGCCCGCGGTGAAATAATCTCCACCCCCGCCGGGATCGACATAGTCCACCGGCTCGGCCAGGTCGAGAGTTTGCAGCAGATGGCGGCCGAGCGTGCCCACATAATCGGTTTCCAGCGTGAACCCTTTCGCGAACTGGTGCTGGACGGAGAGGTTGAACGCCTCGGAATACGGCGTCTTGAGTTTGTTGTCCAGACCCCAGGTGATGGCGAACCCGTAGTTGGGGCCGGTGGGCGGCGTGAAGGGGTAGCCCTGCGGCGACGCAAAGGTCGCCGTCGTGAACGGCAACTGGGTGCGGCCAATAAAGCGCGGGGAGTTTTCAGAGTTATACGTGGCAGCGGGATCTTCCACCGCGCCGCTCAGGCCGAAGGATCCGGTCTGATCGAACAGGCTCACCAGGCCTTCGCCATAGTGGTCGTAGTAGAGGCCCGCTCCCACGCGAATCGTGGTGTTGGGCGTGGGAGCATAAGCAATCGCAATGCGGGGCGCGATATTGTTCTTCGACTTCGGCCAGAAACCCGGCTTGCCGTAGTAGGACCCCGCCGGGGCGAAGGTCAGCGACGGCTCGTAAACCTGGCCCTGCAGAGCGGCCGTCTCGCGCTCTTTGTACCATGCATCGGTGTCGACAGTGGGCGTGACTTCCTGTCCGCTGGTTTCCCACGGCGTCTGGAGAATCGAATGGCGGATGCCGAAGGTGATGGTCAGGTTATCCATCGGCTTCCACGCATCCTGGAGGTAGTACTCGTATTCGTTCGACTTAAAGTGACGTGTGACGAAGGCTCCATCGGGTAACAGGTTGCCGGAGCTCCCGCTGGTCAGATCGTAGTTATATTGATCGCTGACTGCTGGAACCGTGCCCACCAGATTGGCATAGGCGATCACCCACGAATTGGTGAAGCCGTTGTCCACCGGATCGCCCGTGATCGTGGAGGGATCAGGCGGGCTGCCCCCCAGCCAGTAAGGATTGCTGCTGGCATTGTTGAAAGAATTGAGATTGCTGATGCTGTTCTGGTGAATCAGCCGCCAGTTCACCCCGAACTGGAAGTCGTGCTTGCCGTGGTTCCAGTTGAAGTTGTCCACGATGTTGTTCACCGGGACCGTGGCCAGCGTGGTGCGGGTTTCAGCCGTGGCGGAGGACATGAAGCGGAAATCAACGTAATCGCCCGAGCCGACCCCGCGGTTGCTGTTTCCCTGCCGGATGTAGCCATAACGAAGATCGTTGATAAGGTTGGGAGAGATCGACCAGGTGTCGCCCGCAATAATCCCCTTGGTGTTGTCCTCGTAATACGAGGACGGCCCCTGCCCCGGAAACTGCTCGGTTCCCTGGGTCGTGTCTTTCTGCAGCCCGCCGCGCACGAAGATGCGGTGCTTCTGATTGGGTGTCCAGTCCAGGCGGAGGATGCTGGTGTTGAGAGTCTGGGGATTGGGCGAGGCGAAGGTGAAGGACCCGGTGTTCAGGCCATCGCCGGTGAGCGTGCCGTTGGCCGCCGGCTCCGATTTGAAGTAGGCCAGGGCATAGGGATCAGGGCCGGGACCGGGAGTGTACTGGGTATTGCTGCAACCCATTCCGGCGCCCTGGCCCGCGCAGGGGGCGTCGAGCGTCGCCACCTGGGCGGGCGTCAGAGTGACGTTAACGATGTTGCCGCTTGGATCGTCGCCCTGATAGATAAGGTTGCCGCTCAGGTAAGACGACGTGGCCACCGTTTGGGTAACTTCAGTATCTTCCGCCTGGCGGGTGCCTTCATAGTTACCAAAGAAAAATAGCTTGTCCCGCACGATCGGTCCCCCGACGGTAGCGCCGAAGATGTTGCGGATCAGCTTGGGCGCAACATTCGCCTCGCCGCTGTTCAGCTCCGCCTGCTTGTTGAACCAGTTGTTGGCGACGGTCATGGTGGGACGGTTGTATTCGTACGCCGAGCCATGAAATTTGTTGGTGCCGGATTTGGTGATCAGCGAAACCTGAGCCCCGGCCGAACGTCCCTCATCCGCGTTACTGTTGGCGGTGGCCACCCGGAACTCGTCCACCGAATCCTGGGTTTCCCGCATCACCCCGGTAAAGGCGTAACCGTAGACCTGGTCGTTGTCGTCGACCCCATCGATGGTCACGTCGCCCTGATCGGAACGCACGCCGTTGACCGCTCCGCTGCGGCTGTCGCCCATCGGGTTCGACTCCGAAGCGCCAACCCCGCCCGAGCCGCTGGGCAAATAGAGCACGCCCGGCTGCAGCGAAAGAAGGTCGGGAACATTGCGGGTCTCGCTGGGCAGCGCCTGAATCAGGGTATTGCCCATCGCATTGCCGAGCGAGGCGTCGGTGGTGTTCAGCGTTTCCGCCGCGGCGCTCACGTTCACCACCTGGGAGGCGGCCTGCACCGTCATGGTGAAGTTGATCGTGGCCGGCTGGTTAACCAGCAGCTCAGCCTCTTTCGTCTGACTGCCGAAGCCGCTCGCGATCGCCTCGATGGTGTAGCGAGCCGGCGGGATCTGCGGGAAGGCGTACTCGCCGGAGCCGTTGGACGTGGCGCTGATGACCTGCCCGGTTGCCGCGTTGGTCAGGGTGATTTTTGCATTGGGAACAACTGCGCCGCTCGGATCCTTCACCACCCCGCGGAGGGACGTGCTGGCCACCTGGGCTGCGGCGAGGACGGTAAGAAAGAGCGACAGGATAAGCGCAGAGACGCCACGAGAACGGGTCACGTTTCCTCCAAAAATACGGTCTCGAGCCGTCGTGGGTCGGCTGGATTTCTGTCTGAGTTGTTTCGTGTCTTTGGGCGCGACGTGGCGCCGAGGAGCCGGGGGAGCCTGAGATCCGGTGAGCCGGATTCGTTATCTATTTTGTAATACCCTTGTTACTCCGCGCAAGTGCACCAGCTCCGCCTGAAGGGAAAAAATGGGCCGGACCTAGCCAGTCTTTCCTGGCTTCGCGATTCCGGACCGGTCCACTCGTGCCTGCACCGGAAACGACCCAAGCCGGCGCCCGCATCGGCGCCCCACCGGCCGGTTCTGACAGCCTTTTCCGGGTAGTGGGTCAGTTTCGCGACCCACTACCCTTTTCCGGGGTGTGTTTACTCTGCAACACTCCCGGGGCTATAGTTCGGGCAACGATCCTTTCCGATCCGTCTGCCGCAAGGAGCTGCATCATGTCCCATTCCCAAAAGCCACCTGAAGCGCCGCCGGAAGGCCAGGCCACGCAGGATTTGGCGCGAAATGGCATCTCTCGCCGCGGCTTCCTCAAGGGCGCAGGCCTCACCGCTGCCGGCACCGCGCTGCTGGACGGAGTGCACAGCTTCGCCAGCGAGAGTTCATCTTCGAACGCGGGCGTTCAGGAGTTCGGCCCCGGACCGGTGTCCGTTCGCCTGCACGTGAACGGCGCCGAGCACAGGCTCGAGATCGAGCCCCGCACCACCCTGGCCGAAGCCCTCCGCGATCATCTGGGCATGACCGGCACCAAGGTGGTCTGCGACCGCGGCGTCTGCTCCGGCTGCACCGTCTGGCTGGACAAGATGCCGGTGAACAGCTGCATGACGCTCGCCATCGACGCCATCGGCCACAGCGTGACCACCATCGAAGGGATCTCGGCCGGCGGCGAGATGCATCCCCTGCAGGCGGCCTTTGTGGAGCACGACGCCATGCAGTGCGGCTTCTGCACCCCCGGCATGGTGATGAGCTGCGCCGCCCTGCTGGAGCGCAATCCCCACCCCTCGGAGCAGGACGTCCGCCAGGCCGTTTCCGGCAATCTGTGCCGCTGCGGCACCTATCCCAAAATCTTCGCCGCTACCCTCGACGCGGCCAGCCGCACGCGTAACGCGTGACGGAGGCTCTATGAAAACGATTCCCGCCGAAGACGCCCTCACCCAGCAGGCCGCCGCTCCCGCGAAGAAAACCGTGCAGATGCCGGTGGGCGTTCCCGGCTACACGCTCGAGGAAGAAGCGCGCGCGGTCCCCGCCGCCGAACCGCCGGTATGGCCGATCAATAAGGATCTGAAATTTGTCGGCCAGTCGGTGCCCCGTTATGACGGCGAGGCCAAGGCCACCGGGCGAGCCCGCTATACCTCGGATGTGCAGCTGCCCGGCATGCTCTACGCAAAGTGCGTGGACGCGACCGTGCCGCACGCAAAGGTGCTCTCCATCGACACCTCCGCCGCGGAGAAAGTTCCCGGCGTGCGCGGCGTGCACGTCATCCAGAACGTCCTTGGCAATGCCGTGCTGCGCAATCCCGCCCTCGATGCCGCGAAGTATCCCGTGGTGCGCTATGCCGGCCAGCCGGTTGCCGCGGTGGCCGCCACCACACCGGCCGCCGCAGAAGAAGCAGCCGCGCTGGTGAAGGTGAAGTACGACACCATGCCCTTCGTCGTGGACCAGAACAAGGCCCGGCAGCCGGATGCGCCGAAGGTCTTCCCTGGTGCAGCCGACGAAGCGGGCAGCGCCGGCGGCGGCGGCGGTCCCGACGACGTGAAGCAGACGGGCAACATTCACGGCCCCTCCATCCACAAGAAAGGCGAGATCGAGCAGGGATTCAAAGACGCCGACGTGATCGTGGAGGGCCGCTACATCACCCAGGTGCAGACCCACTCCGCGCTGGAAACCCACGGCGTGGTTGCCGACTGGAAACCGGGAATGCTGACAGTGTGGGCCTCGACCCAGGGCACCGCCAGCGTGCGCGAGGAGCTGGCCGGCTTCTTCAAGCTGCCGATGTCGCAGGTGCGGGTGATCACCGAATACATGGGCGGCGGCTTCGGCGCGAAGTTCGGCGCGGGCAATCCCGGAGTGGTTGCGGCGGCGCTCTCGAAGAAGACCGGCGCGCCGGTGCGGCTGATGCTCGATCGCCAGGAGGAGCATCTGTCGGTGGGCAATCGGCCCAGCTCCGATCAGACGCTCCGCATCGGGGCAAAGAAGGACGGCACCCTGACCGCCATCCACCTGGTGGCCTACGGCACGGCAGGATGCGGCACGGGCGCGGGCTGTGCGGGCCCGGCGCAGAACCTGTATCAATACGGCGCGATCCACACCGAAGAGAACGACGTCTTCATCAACGCCGGACCGGCTTCGGCCATGCGCGCCCCCGGCCATCCGCAGGGCGCGTTTGCGCTGGAGCAAACCATGGACGACCTGGCGGTCAGGCTCGCCATGGATCCGCTGGATCTGCGCGAGCGGGCGGACAATCATCCCGTGCGCCGGGTCGAGCGGCAGATCGTGCGCGAGAGCGATCTGTGGAAGTCGCGCAACCCGGCCGCCGGCGCCGACTCGGGTCCGGTGAAGCGCGGCGTCGGCTTCGCGCAGTCGGTCTGGTATCGCATGGTTGCGATGAGCTCCTCCGCGGAAGTGCGCGTCCACCGCGACGGCTCGCTCGAGGTCATCTCGGCGGTACAGGACATCGGCTCCGGCATCAGGACGGTGATGGCGCAGATTCTGGCCGAGCAGTTCGGGGTGCCGCCTGCGCAGATCGCGGTCCGCGTCGGCGACACGAATTTCCCCGAAGGCCCGGCGTCCGGCGGCAGCATGACCACGCTCTCGCTTACGCCCGCGGTGCGCGACGCGGCCTGGCAGGCGTCGCAGAAATTCCTGGCCGACATTGCTCCATCGCTGGGCGCCCCGCCCCATGACCTCGTCCTCGTCGACGGCGAAGTCCGCAGCCGATCGGGAAAATTCGAACCCCTCGCCTTCCGGCGCGCCGCCGCGAAGATGAGCAGCTCGCAAATCACCGCGCAGGCCAAACGCGTGCCGGACTACGATCCGAAGAAATACCTCACCTATGGCGGCGTGGACGTCGCCGAAGTCGAAGTCGACACCGAGATGGGGCGCATCCACGTGCGCCGGGTGCTGTCGGTGCACGACTGCGGCCGGCCCATGAACCCCACGCAGACCATCAGCCAGATCAACGGCGGCATTATCCAGGGCATGTCCTATACGCTGCTGGAGCACCGCCTGCTCGATCCCGTCTACGGCCTGATGGTGAATCCCGATCTCGATCTCTACAAAATTGCCGGCGCTCGCGAGATTCCGCAGATCGATGTGCGGCTGGTGGAAGCCTACATTGGGCAGAGTTCCACCGACGCGTCGGGCATCGGCGAGGCGGCGGGAGTCATGTCCATCGGGGCGGCCATCGGCAATGCGGTCTACAACGCCACCGGGGTCCGCATCCGCCAGACACCCATGACCCCCGCGGTGGTGCTGGCCGCGCTGAGAAAGGAGCAGGCATGAACCGCTTCACGATTGCCGAATGCGCCACGGTGGACGCGGCGCTCTCGCAGCTGAAAGATGGCGCCGTGGTCAAAGCAGGCGGCGTCGATCTGCTCGACCGCATGAAGGATGGGATCGAGCAGCCGTCGCGGCTGGTCAACATCCGCAACGTCACCGAACTGCGCGGCATCCGCGCCGAAAGAGACGGCGGCGTGACCATCGGCCCGTTGACCACGCTCGCCGAAATCAGCGAGTCCCCGGTCTTCGCGAAGGAATATCGAATTCTGGCCGACGCCTGCGGCCATGCCGCCACACCGCACATTCGCAACATGGCGACGGTCGGCGGCAATCTGCTGCAGCGCGTGCAATGCTGGTACTACCGCTCGTCGGATTTCCAGTGCATTCGCCACGGCAAAGACATTTGCTTCGCGTTCGAGGGGCTGAACCAGTACCACGCCATTATGG
>JBAUGH010000466.1:0-1657 GCA_049679565.1 Acidobacteriaceae bacterium | reverse complement strand
CCCGGGCCTCGATACCGAGGCGGTGGAGCAGACCGCGCGCGCTCTGCTCCACTTCGGTGACACCGCGAGTGGAGCAGGGATCGTGAATGGCGAATTTTTGGTTTGTGACGACTGGCGATGGCTCGGCGAGCTGGGTCAGGTCGATGTGCGGCCAAAGTGGTTCTACCGGGATCTGGGGCAGCGTTTCATGCAGGGATTTGAAGCAGGAGGAGCAGGCAGTCACGAGGCGGGGCCGGCCCAGGGATTCCCATGCGGCCTGCATGTCGGCTGTGGCCTCCTGGGATTTGGCTTCGTTGCCCGCCCAGCGCGCGGGCGCTCCGCAGCAACCGAGGATGAGCCCTACACCGCCGGGCATGGTGTTGTGCAGGTGCTCGTAGGCGGAGACGACGTGGTCCGGGGAAGAAGCGGAAAGCTGGCAGCCGGGGAGAAAGGCGGTGTGGCTGGATGTGAACCCCGGCTGGTGACGGGCGAGGCGGAAGGCTTCGCTCTGGCTGAAGGCCATGTCGCGGAGGGCGAAGTCGTGAGGGGAGGGCGGCATTTTTCCCGTGAGCACCATCCCCTGGCGCGCGTCGAGGCAGACGTCGGCCATGTTCAGCCTCTCGGGGCAGACTTCCGCGCACAGGCCGCACAACGCGCAGGAGTTGATCATGCGGTTGGCGCTGCGCACGCCCATCACGATGCTTTCGTTGTTGTAGATCTGGCGCACGTAGCTGCGGGGGTGCGAGCCGTATTCTTCGAGATACGGGCACACCTTTACGCATTCGAGACAATGGCAGGGGAAGCAGCGGGATGCTTCCTGGGTGGCCTGTTCGCGCGTGTAGGAGTGGGACGTGGGAGGCAGCGGGATGGCCGGCAGCGGCGCAATACCGCTGGTGTTGACGAAGAGACGCGAAGGGTACGGGCCCTGGTTCTCGCGGCTCGCTGTGAGCGAGGCACCCTGGAGGAAGCGGTCGATGGAGACGGCAGCGTAGTTCCCGTCAGCGACGGACAGGGCCGGCGAATGGGCAGTTGGAGTGTAGCGTTGCGCACCACCAACGAAGACTTTTGGGTTGCTGGTGGCCAGGGTGAGGGGATCGATGCGGAGCCGGCCCTGCGGCGTGCGGTCGAGTGCCAGCGAATCTTCGTCGAAGAGTTCGGCGCCGGTGGCGACATAGACCGCGTCGTAACCGGCGACGAGCGCGTCGAGGCCGAAGGGTCCGGGATGGCGGCTGATGAGCGCGTCGCAATGCACCGCGACGCCGAGTTTGGCGAGCGCGGCCAGATCGGCATCGATGGCCGATGCAGGCAGAGCCGGTTCGGGGAGAGAGCGCAATCTGTCGAGCAGGCGCGGGGCTGCTTCGAAGAGCGAAACGGTGTAGCCGCGCTGCGCGAGGCGAATCGCCGCAGAGACGCCGCTCAAACCGCCGCCGGCAATGGCGACTTTCGTGGTTTTAGAGTGCTGCGCCTGGATCGCGGGAGCGGGACCGCCGAATTCGGCGCAGGCGCGCTCGAGACGTCCGATGGCGACGGCATCGCCTGCATCGAGGCGGCGGCAGCTTGTCTGGCAGGGATGATCGCAAACGTGGGCCAGGATACGGGGGAGCGGGGCGGCGTTGGCCAGCAGAGCGAGCCCCTTGCGGAAATCTCCGGCGGCAACGGCTACTGCAAGGCCCCGGGC
>JBAUGH010000465.1:0-6678 GCA_049679565.1 Acidobacteriaceae bacterium | reverse complement strand
TACATGGGCCACGTCCGCATGATGGCCGCCACTCAGCCGTTCCTCTCCGGTGCGATTTCGAAAACCGTCAATCTGCCCCACGACTGCACTCTCGACGACATTGCCGAGGCCTATCTCGAATCCTGGCGTCTCGGCCTCAAAGCCGTCGCCGTCTATCGCGATGGGTCGAAGGGCGCGCAGCCGCTCAACGTCTCCGACGGCGCCAAGGCCAAGGAGATCAAAGCCTCCTCCACGGAAAACGCCGCCGCCGCCGAGCGCGTGCTCGCCGCCATCTCCATCGGCCACAAGCCTGCCGAAGCCGACCTCAAGTCGCTCGAAGCCAAGGTGGCTGAGAAGGTCGAGATCGCCTCCCGCACCATCCTCGACGCCACCAACGCCTTCATCGCCGCTCTCGCCCGTACCGAGGCCAGCGAAGCCGAGCGCAGCGATCTCCAGCAATCCGAGGCCCCGCCCCGCGCCGTGCGCCATCGCCTGCCCGACGAGCGCGCCTCCCTCACCCACAAATTCTCCATTGCCGGCCATGAGGGATACATCACCGTCGGCCTCTACCCCAACGGCCAGCCCGGCGAAATCTTCATCCGCATGGCCAAAGAAGGCTCCACCGTCTCCGGCCTCATGGACTCCTTCGCCACCGCCGCCTCGCTCGCCCTGCAGCATGGCGTGCCGCTGCGCGTCCTCTGCGAGAAGTTCGCCCACTCCCGCTTCGAGCCCTCCGGCTGGACCGGCAACGAGCACATCGGCTACGCCAAGTCGATCATGGATTACATCTTCCGCTGGCTCCAGCTCCGCTTCCTCTCCGGCCAGCAGCTCTCGCTCTTCGCGGGCATGATGCCGTCAATTCCCACCACCTCCGCAACGGAAGAAGAATCGCACGCATCAGGAGAGCTGGCCCCCGAACAGCACACCCCGACCCGCGGCATGGGATCAGCCTCAGCTCCACAAGGCGGAATCGCTCCGGACATGGAAGCCACGGGTTTCCTCCCGGCTCCAGGCTCCAGGCTCCAGGCTGCGGGGATGGAGGATCGCGGCCTCTACCACGCAGCCGACGCCATGCGCAGCATGTACGACATGGGCGACGCCCCCAGCTGCCACACCTGCGGAGCCATCATGGTAAGAAACGGAAGCTGCTACAGATGCATGTCCTGCGGCAGCACCTCAGGCTGCAGCTAGCCATTAAGTCACTTGTAACTTCACAAAGCCCGGCGTAAAGTCGGGCTTTGCTGCCTTAACCAATAGATTAGATGGCTTTTTAGAGCCAAGCAGGGTGCATGGTTAGTCTCGCCAATCTATTGCCTCCGATTCAGATCAAATTCGATGAGCCGGATCTTCGGAAGATGGCGATTGGACGCAGACAATTGAGTACGGAATGGACCGACGTGCTGCGCGCGCCACAGGGGAAAAGCCAGGACTGGTGCCTTATTTTGCCTTTCCCAAACACCTTTCAGAACGCGTTCGAAACGATGTCTAGCGTCACGGTCCTCGCTCACGTCTCGAAGAAAAACGGCAACCTTTGTCTGTTCCTGAAAGGAATCGCTGCAGACGAAAAGCCCCCGCAAGAAATCTATGATTGGATCACGACAATCGGCAAGTATGTAGCCATGAAAGACAAGCTTGCCCTTTCATTCGCCCTCGACTTCGAACGGAAGGGTGGCGATCCTAAAGAGCCTCAGAGCAAGGTTGGAGCGCTACGAGCGATCGCAAAGCCATACGGAAGGGCGACGGCAACGAAAGAGACGACGGCCGCAGCGGATTCGCTGGTGGAGCGTTGCATCGCCTTTCTTAAGGAAATGAGTTGTTATGAATCGGCGGACTGCGTAGCAGCGGTGCCTCCATCCAATCCCAGGAAGCCGTACAATCTGCCCCATTATCTCGCAGAGAAGATCGCTGCGAAATGGGGGCGCGCCGATCTCTCAGAACATGTGCGGACCATCAAAGCGAGGGGTTCGATAAAATCCACTGCCGTCGCAAACAAACTAGATGCTCGGGCTTTCTGAACGCTATCCGCTGTCCGCTCCGCCACTACCCCCAACTCCTTCCTCGATCCTCCGTCTAATGGTCGTGCCCACCCATCGGCTCGTCCGCAGCGCCGCGTTCGCCCTCGCTCTACCCACGCTCGCCCTCACCACCCTCGCGTTTCAGGCTCTCCAAACCCAGGCCCAGCAAACCGCGCCGACCCCTCCCGCCACCACCACCCTCACGGTCAACGCCCAGCTGGTCAATCTCCCCGTGGTCGTCCGCGACAAGGACGGCGCCCTCATCACCACCCTCACCCAGGCCGACTTCGCCCTCGTCGTCGACGGCCGCCCCCAGCCCATCCGCTACTTCGACCGCGACAACAATCTCCCCCTCACCCTCGGCCTGCTGGTCGACACCAGCGGCTCGGTCCGCAGCGCCCTCAACGACGAGCGCAGCGCCAGCGAAGCGTTCCTCGACCAAATGGTCACTGCCCCCGCCGGTCGCCCACCCGACCAGGCCTTCCTCATCCAGTTCGCCCGCGAGGCGGACCTGCTCCAGAACCTCACGCCCTCCGTGCCCAAGCTCCGCGCCGCGCTCAGCCAGGTCGGCGTCGAGTACGGCGAAGACTCCCAAAACCGTAACAACTCCGGCGGAGGCTATGGCGGATACGGCCATCATGGCGGCGGCTTTCACGGCGGAGGCACCACCCTCTACGACGCCATCTTCCTCGCCTCCAATCAGCTGATGCAGAAGCAGCAGGGCCGCAAGGCGCTCGTCGTTCTCACCGACGGCGAAGACCGCGGCAGCATGGAAACTATGGCCAGCGCCATCGCCGCCGCCCAGCGCGCCGAAACCGTCGTCTACGCCATCTACTTCAAGGGCGAGCAGCACCAGTACGGCGGATACGGCCACGGCGGCTTCGGCGGTCGCGGCGGATTTCCCGGCGGCGGCCGGCGCGGTGGCGAAGAGGAGCATGTCGACGGCCGCAAGGTCCTCGCGCAGATCACCAGCGCAACCGGCGGCCGCATGTTCGAGGTCTCCGGTAAGCAAACCTTCGCCGCCATCTACTCGCAAATCGGCGACGAGCTGCGCTCGCAGTACCGCCTCGGCTACATCCCCAATGCCGACACGGCTTCCGACGGCTTTCACCGCATCGCGCTGACCCTGCCGAAGGACAAGAAGCTCTTCATCCAGACCCGCGACGGCTACTACGCCTTCACACCATCGCCAGAATCGCCCGCCCCAGCGCACCGGTGAGCGCATCCTGCGCCGCCAGCGCCGCCGTCTGCCCCACCCCGTTCAGGCTCCGCAGATGATCTGCAAAGTCCCACGCCAGGTCTCGCGCCCGCACCACGTCCCAAAACGCCAGCAGCCGTCCCACCTTGCCGGTGTCCTCGGCCAGCACCCCCAGCGTATCGGTCGCCAGCATGGTCAGCGCCGCGGGCAGCACGGTCTGGAGCAGCGCGTTCACCGCATCGTAATCGTGCCGCTCCGTGCTGCCCGGCCCCGGCGTCACGTTGAGATCCGCATCCGTGCGCAGCAGCGCCAGCGCCAGGTCGTGATTGATGTGCGCGTTGATTCCCGCCAGCGCAAACTGGATCCTGTCGATGCCCGTCCTGAACCGCGCCTCGAAGAACGCGCTCCACGCCGCCGGCGCCGCCTGTCCGCTCAGCGATCCCCCCAGCGCGCTCCAATAGAGGCCGGCAAACACCACGTCCAGCTGCGTCAGCCACGCGGGGTTTTGCCACGCCCCTCCCGGCGGATGCAGGTCCACCTGCTGGGTCATCATCAGGTAGAGCCGGTTGAACCACTTCAGCCCATCGTTCACCGGCAGCAGCGCGTCGATGGCCTGCATGCGCGCGATCACATCGGCGATCGTCTGCGGCTCCGCGCCGGATACCAGCGCGTCCAGCGCGTTGTTGGGTGGAGAAGGGTTGGTGGTCATCGCTCCCTGCCGGCCTCAGCCCGCCTCAGCGCGCTTCGGCCATCGCCTTCGTCTCCTTGCCCGGTTCCTTCGCCGGCATCGGAGCCGGCAGAGGCCCCGGCGTCAGGTTCTTATAGTTCATCAGCGTGTTGAACATCATCCCGTACTCGCCCAGGTTCTGCCAGCGCCACACTGGATTGGTGGCAAACATCACCACCTGCCCCTTGCCGTCCGGAGCAACCACGATCGCTGCGCGCCCCTTGATGTCGTCCGCGCCCACAAACAGCCCGCTCAGCACGGATTTCTCCCCGCCCGGATAACGCATCAGCACATCGTCCTTATCCATCGCCTCGGTCAGCCGGAACAGCGGCCCGTTCGCGTAGCGCACCGCCACCGTCTTGTCCGAGTAGCCGTAGAAGATGGGGTTGTCGGGGCGAACGATGTCCGCATCGACAATCGGTCCCGGCGCGTAGAAGCGCCCCTGCGGATTGCCCGTGTCGACCGTCGGCGTCAGCCCAAACTCCGCGGGAAATGAGCTCGACGCGCCCAGCGTCACCAGCAGTCCGCCGTCCGCCACAAACTTCTGCAGCTGCACCACCCCTGCCGCGCCCATTCCGCCAGTGATATCCGGAGACGATCCGTAGTCGCCGAGGAATTTGAAGCGGCCCGTCTTCTCGTAAGCCAGCGGCCGGCCCTCGTTGGGAATGCCCTCCACCAGCGCTCTCGCGCTGCGCGCCTGCGTCGGGATCACGATCAGGTCGTAGTCCTTTGCCAGATCGCCCGCGAGCACGCGCTCCTTGAAGATCAAATCGTACGGCACCTTGTACTGGTCGAAGGTGTAGCGCACCCAGCCCACGTCCTGCGTGCCGTTCCACGTGCTGAAGATGGCGACCCGCGGCAGCGCGGCGGCATGTTCCGCCACATGCGGCGCGGCCGCGAGCCCGACAATGTCCAGTCCCAGATCCTTCGCCAGCGGCTTCAGCGTCGAGCCCGCGCTCGCCGGCACCAGGAACGTGCCTGCCTCGAACTTCGTGCCCTCCGCCGTGAACGGCTTCTCCGCGATCTGGATCGCCGCGTCTTTCAGCCCCCAGCGCAGCGTCACCAGGTTCGGCGATCCGTGATCGGCCACCGCATACACCGCCGGAGCGGCCGCGCCCTTCACCGTGCCCTCCGGCGTGAATGTGTCGACCGCATCGACGGCCACCGCCTGCACCGCTTTGTCGTCGGTCGGCTTGATGACCGTGTGGGTCATCAGGCTCAGGGTCCACGCGCTGTCGTCATACGTGGTCAGCTGCGGATCGGGATCCACCTGCTTTCCCAGCAGCGTCTTCGCCAGCGGGCCGTACGGCTGGTTCGTCTTCACGATCAACGAGCCCGCCGGATAGGTTCCGTCGCTCAGCTTCACCTGCGCCTTCGCCCGCCCCACTTCAATCCCCTGCATGCGCAGAATGTGCATCGCAAACGCCACCCGCGTCATGTCTTCCTGATCGGAGGGAATGATATAGCCGTAAGGCGCTTCCTTCGTGCCCGCCGCAACCGCATCCCGGCTCTTCGCGTAAAAGTCGCTGAGGATCACCTGCGGAAACGCCGAGACAAACTGCAGCGACGTCAGCACTCCGGTCTCCGCATAGTTGGTGTTGTCCCGCATCGACCACAGCACCGTCTTATACGGCGGATTCGGCCGGTACCACTCGCGCTTCGTCAGGTCGCCGAACATGCCGCCCCCGCCCTGAATGGCCGGATTGGTCTGCACTATCGTGCGCTCCATCGTGGTCGCGCCCGCATTGCCCATGATTTCGTAGAAGCGCATCAGCCCGTTGTGATCCGTCGCCATTTCCGCCACATACCCCGGCGACCATGCATCCACATAGCCGTGCGTCCACACCCCCGGCATCCCGTAGCGCGTCAGCTGCGACATATCCCAGTTAGAAAGCATGGGCAGCTCGCCATACAGGATCGGGCTCCACAACGGGTTCTGCGGCGCCTGCCCGCTGTAAATGTAGAGAAACGGCACCGACTCATGCAGATCGTGAATGATCGGCGGATGCCACTGGAGATACCAGCGCAGAAAGTTCTGGTTCGACTCTGCCGAGTAGTTAATGTCCCGATTGTTATCGTGCATGATGTACTTGCCCCAGTAAGGCACGTACGACATCTTCGAGTAATCGGTGATATCCACGTTGTGGTCGTAGTACCAGTCGATCGAGCGGTCCCGCCCATCCGGATCGGCCACCGGCATGATCGCCACGATCACGTTTTTGCGGATGTTCTCGACCAGCGGCGAATCTTCCGTCACCAGCCGATAGGCCAGCTCCATCAGCATCTCCGGAGGCCCCAGCTCGGCGCTGTGCAGCCCGCCGGAAAGCGTGTAGATCGGCTTGGTGTTCGCAATGATTTCCTGCGCCTCGGCGTCGGTCAGCCCGCGAGGATCGGCAATCCGCGCCAGGTTCGCCCGCTCCTCGTCGAGATGCGCGATCGAATCTTCCGACCCGATGAAGACGATCTCCGACTCGCGCCCCTCTTCCGTTTTGCCGATGTGCACCACTTTCACGCGGGGCGAATGCGCCGCCAGCGTGTCGTAGTACCGCTGGATATCGGCGTAGTAGGTCAGCTTCTTCGGCGCGCCAATCCAGTAGCCCAGCACCTCCTTCGGCGACGGCACCGTGCTGCTGGCCGGCAGATGATCCACCAGCGGGCTCATGAACTCCGGCTTCGTCGTCCACGACTGCACGCTGGCCGCGTAGTCGGGATCCATCTTCTGCGCCGCGGCCGGGGCCGCCGTCTGAGCCGCCATCGGC
>JBAUGH010000464.1:0-1588 GCA_049679565.1 Acidobacteriaceae bacterium | reverse complement strand
CCCCATGCGCACAAGGCTCCCGGGGTCGCGCTGCCCGCGCCCGATTCTCAGAACTAATTCTCAGAACTGATTCTCAGCATCGATTCTCAGAACCAGGCTCGTGGCGTAGTCTGACTCTGTGCGTACGGTACTCACTGCGGCCCGCCTTCTTACTCCTGACGAAATCGTCGAGCATCCGGTGGTCGTCCTCGAAGATGGCGTCATCGACTCCATCGGATCGCGGGGGTCGGCGCCGCTGCCTGCGGGGCGCCACGTGGAGTGGCCCGATGCGACCCTGATCCCGGCGCTGTTCGACGTCCACATTCACGGCTGCGGCGGCCACGACGTGATGGAGGCGACCGAGTCCTCGCTCAACGCCATTGGCGGGTTCCTCGCGCGCCACGGCGTGGGCGCGTACTGCGCCACCACCGTCACCGCGCCGCTCGATACGCTGCTTCGCTCGCTGGCCGGTCTGGTAAAACTGCTGAACGCTCCGCTGGAGGGCGCCCGCCCGGTGGGCATCCACCTCGAAGGGCCGTTTCTCTCGCCGCACAAGCGCGGCGCCCATGCGGAAAGCCAGCTGCTCACGCCGTCGGTCGCTCTGTTCGACCGCCTGTGGCAGGCGTCGGAAGGCAGGATCCGCGTGATGACCATCGCCCCCGAGCTGCCCGGCGCGGAAGAGACCATCGACCATGCGGCCCGGCGCGGCGTCCGCGTCAGCCTCGGCCACAGCAATGCCGATACCGAGGCCGCCCGGCGGGGGGTGCGCGCCGGAGCGGTGACCGCGACCCACACCTACAACGCCATGCGCCGCTTCGACCACCGCGATCCCGGCCTGCTGGGCGAAGTCCTGACCAACGACCAGCTTTTCGCCGAGATCATCTGCGACGGTCTGCACGTCGATCCCGTCGCGGTGCGGCTCTTCTGGAAAGCCAAAGGCCGCGATCGCGCGATCCTGGTCACCGACGCCATGGCCGGCACCGGCATGCCCGACGGCACCTACTGGCTGGGTGAGCTGGAAGTGCGGGTCGAGAACGGCCGCTGCCTCATCGGCGAAGACACGCTGGCGGGGAGCACGCTGACGCTCGATCGCGGTGTCCGCAATTTCGCGGAGTTCACTGGAGCCAGCCTGGCGGAGACCGTGGCGCTCGCGACGCTGAATCCCGCCCGCATGACCGGGCTCGACGGCGCAATCGGCCGGCTCGCGCCGGGCCGCTCGGCCGACATCGCCGTGCTGTCGCCGCAGAACGAGGTCCTTGAGACGTTTCTGCGCGGCGAAGGACTGGCCGTCCAGGCAGGCGGAGTCAGCTTCAACGGGGACTAGCCGTCGGGGCCCTCGCTCAGGGCAGGCTTTTTGCTGGCGCGCTTCGGTGCAAACGCGTTCAGGATCGCTTCCCTTTTACTGCGTTTTCAAATTGTCAAACACCTACCCCATTGGGGTCGTGTCTGAAATTTTAAGACACTACCCCCCATTGGACCTGGGTCCGGGGCGGCCCGCGCGTTGACGCTCGGAAAAGTCCGAGCCTGGTTCGGCCCATTGCTCTCCACCTTTAGCTCGGTGCGATTACCCCTGTAGGGGCTGCCATTCTGAGGCCTGGCCGAGCTGCCG
>JBAUGH010000463.1:0-2436 GCA_049679565.1 Acidobacteriaceae bacterium | reverse complement strand
CAGGGAAGAGGGTGGTCGGCTGTTTCGACCAGACGCCGTGGAGGGTCTGGTTCCAGCCGCCCCAGCGGGGCACATCGAGGCGAGGGATGCCGTCGTTCATGTGATTCAGCAGCTCGGCTTTCTCGTCGAGCGTCATGCGATGGATCAAATCGGTGATGCGCTGCTCGATGGGCAGCGAAGGATTTTTATAAGGCGGAGGCGCCGCGTTCTGCGCCCCGAGCGCCACCGAACTCAGCGCCAGAAGCGCCGCCAGCAGGGTCGTCCGCATCATCACCGTTCTCCTTCCATGGCTCAGGATCATCCCCGCTTCCACTCTCCGTCGATCACGCGCCACAGGCGCGGATTGTCCGGCTGGTCCTGCAGAGCCTGCGGCAGGCGCGCCGGACGGACGGCGTCGTAGCACTGGAGCACGCCGAACCGCTGGATGGAGCGGGGAATGCCGACGGCGGTGAAGCCGGGATGGCCGGTGCTGGGGAAGGGGCCGCCGTGATTCATGGCGGGACTCAGGGCCACGCCGGTAGGCATCCTGTCGTTCAGCAGCCGACCGCAGCGGGCGCGCAGAATCTCAGCGACCTCGCCGTAGCGGGCATCGTCGCCGCCGCTGCGGCTGGAGTAGATCGACGCGGTGAGATTGCCTTCGAGCGCGGTCAGGGCGCGCAGCAGCTCGGCCCAGTCGGCGCACACCACCGCCATGGCGGCGTTGCCGAAGGCTTCCTGCTGCAGCTGCTCGGGCTCGGCCAGGAACTGACGGCCGCTGACCCGGAGCACGGTATTGCGGAAGCAGAAGCCGCGATTCTCGGCGTGCGGCTCGCCACCGGTCAGCACTTCCGCGCCAGCCTCCACCAGGCCGCGCACGGAACGATGGAGCTGGTCGCGGCCGGCTTCCGACAGCAGCGGGGCGGCCGCGCGGGCGGCATAGCTCTTCGCCAGCTCGTCCACAAAGTGGGCGGTGGCGGGGTTCTCGAGCAGAAACAGGAGATTGGGGCTGGTACAGAACTGCCCCGATCCGGCCAGGCCGCTGTCCGCCGTTTCTTTCACCAGCTCGTCGCAGCGCTCGGCGAGGGATCCGGGCAGAAAGACGATGGGGTTGAGGCTCGACATTTCGAGATAGATGGGGCGCCCGGAGGCATCCGCAGCCGCCTTGAGACGCATGCCCGCGCCGCGGCTGCCGGTAAAGGCGGTAGCGCCCACGCGGGGATCGGAGACCAGCCGCAGACCGTCTGCCGGGGCAAACTTGTAAAGCATCTGCACGGTTGCGGGCGGCAGGCCGCTGGCGGTGAGGGCCTGCACGGCACACTCGGCGAGCAGACGGCTGGTGGTGGCGTGCAGCGGATGAGCCTTGGCGATCACCGGACAGCCCGCTGCCATGGCCGCGGCGAAATCGCCGCCGGCCACGCCATTGAACGCATAGGGAAAATTGTTGGGCCCAAACACAACCACCGGGCCGATGGGCGCGAAGCACGAACGGATGTTGAGCTTCGTATCGATGACGGGCTGCATCCACGATCCGTCACGCGCCGACTCGGCCGCCTGGCGCAGCTGGGTGGTCGTCCGGGGCAGCTCCACATCGCGCAGCCGGGGCTGCACGGGCAGGGCGGTCTCGAGGTGAGCGGTTGCCACAATCTCGTCGGCGCGGGCCTCAATGGCCGCCGCATAGCGATCGAGGAACGCCCCCATGGCCGCTCCCGGTGTGTGCCGCAGGATTGGCGCGATGGCGGCTGCGGCGGTGAGCGCGCGGTCGCAGTCCTCCCAGCTGCTGATGGGAAACTCGGGCTCCAGCGTTTCGCCGGTCGCCGGATTGTGCGCCCGAAAGGTTCCCGCAGCATGCGCTGTCTTCCACTCGCCCTCAATCAGAATCCGCTCCGTCATCGATCCTCCCTGTGAGCCCCGCCGCGCGGCAGTCAGGCTCGGTTCATCGTGGCTGGCCATGGCGCACCACTTCCACCACGGCCGACATATCCTGTTCTCCGTGTCCCTGCTCCTGGGCCGAGCGGAACAACGCTTCCGCCGGCTCGGCCATGGAGAGAGGGACGCCGCACTGTGCCGCCGCCGCCTGGGCGTAGCGCACATCTTTGGCCATGAGCCGGAGCAGAAAGTTCACCTCATAGGTGCGCCTGGTCATGCGGTCGGCCATCGCATTGAGAATGCCGCTGCCGGGAGCGCCCTTCTTCAGAAACTCGAGCGACGCCTCCCGATTCAGCCCGGTGCGCTCGATCCACGCCAGCGCCTCGGCGAACGACGCGACCTGCACGGCGCAGAGAAAGTTATTGATGAGCTTGAGCTGCGCGCCGCTGCCGACCGGCCCCAGATGCAGGATCTCCTTACTCATGCAGCGCAGCACCGGTGTAATTTTCTCCAGCGTCCCGGGGTCGGCGCCGGCGAGAAAGTTCAGCTGCCCGGCCTCGGCCTGGGCGCGGCTGCCGGTCACCGGAGCCT
>JBAUGH010000462.1:0-1596 GCA_049679565.1 Acidobacteriaceae bacterium | reverse complement strand
GTCCAGGTCTTGCCGCCGTCTGTGCTGATGGCCAGCGGCATGCGGCCGTCGATGTTCGAGTTCTTGCCGCCGAAGCCCAGAATCGCGCCGTCCTTGCGGATCACAATCGTGGTGTGGCGTCCGGCCGTGCGGCCGCCCGTGTCGTACCAGGTTTTTCCGTTATCATGCGATGCCCAGACGGCCGAAATCGACCCGTTGCCTTCAGCGTCGCGCCCCGTGGAATCGGTCGGGATCAGAATCGTGCCGTCGGCCGTACGCACCACGCTGTTGATCGGCTGCGAGACATAGCGGCCAATCGGGGCAGGGAATTGAGGAACGTGCACCGGTCCCCACGTCACCCCATTATCGATCGACTGCGTGAAATAGAACGGGGTATTACCGATCAGGCGCGGCGTGCCCCAGAAGAACCAGATCAGGCCATGAGGCAAGTTCCGCGCTGCGGGATCGTTCCAGATCACGGGCCCCGCGTTCGCCGCATCCGCAAAGTACGGCCACGGCGCCGGCATGTCCCAGGAGAGCGCGCCTGCGCGCCGCCGCATGATCAGGATCGTCTGATCGGGATCGTCTTCCTCGTTCGGCGTGTTGTAGTACGCGGCCAGCAGATCGCCATTGGGCAGGACCTGCACCGCCGAATTGTGATAATGGATGCCCAGGCCCCGCGCCAGGCCCAGCCGCCACCCGACCTCGGGCATCGACCGATTGCCAATATCGGGGAACAGTTCGATCGTGCGATAGAACGGCTTGCCGGGGTCGGGCCCGAGCGCCGGCGAGTCGGCCGTCTGCTTCACTGCGGTTTGGAAGAAGAGCTTCTGCGCAGGCGACGGCGGCGATGTTGGATCGTCGGCTTGCACTACCCGAAATCCGATATTGCCGTGTTCGCTGCGGAACATCGGCGTCATGCTGGCGCGGTTCGCGTTGCGCGCGAAGTAGGGAGACGCGGCCGGATAGCCCTCGCCACTGCCGGCTCTAGAGGCTTTGGAGTCCAGGCCGCCCCCGCGCACCACCTTCATCAGCCCGGTTGCCGGCCCCTGCGCATCCACTTCCTCCGCACCCGACTGGGGATAGAGCGCGTACCAGTCGAGTACCCATTCCGGACGCCCAACCTCCATGTTGCGCAGACCCCAGCGATTCGGCGCGTTCGCCTGCAGCGGCTGATCGCCGCTGGAGAAGGGAGTTTGCGATCCCGCCCGCGCGGCGTATTCCCACTCCGCCTCGGTGGGCAGCCGATAGTGTTTTCCCTCCTTCTTCGAGAGCCACGCGCAAAACTCTTCCGCCTGATACCAGCTCACGCCGGCCGCGTACTCGGGGTGCAGCGGATTGGCCTTGTACGACGGATCGAATTGGCGGAACTGATCGACCGTCACCTGCGTCACCGCGATCGAAAACCCGTAGGTCAGCCGAACCTTGTGCGCCGGGACTTCATCGAAGTCGCCGTGCGCAGGACGCCGCGACATCACGCCATGCCCGTCGGTGATGCTGTCGGGCAAGGCTTCTTTGTCGGCGCCCATCGTGAAAATTCCACCGGGCAGCGCGATCATCTCCATGCCGGCAGAGTTTTTCCAGGAGCGCGGCGCGCCCGTTTGAGCGAACGCGAGA
>JBAUGH010000461.1:0-7091 GCA_049679565.1 Acidobacteriaceae bacterium | reverse complement strand
CGCGGGCCTGCTGCTTCTGCTGCACCTCACCCGCGCCGGCCGCATCATTCACGAACGCATCCCCGACCGCCCCCGCCGCCGGCTGTTCCTGGCCTCCGTCAGCTTCTTCATCACCTTCCTCGCGGTGCGCCTGCTGGTCTACGCCATCGTTCATCACGTTGGACCCTTCGGCTGGGTCATGATGGGCGGCCGCCACATCCACCACCTTGTCTGGGGCATCCTGCTGCTGCTGCTGGTCGGCTACGCGGAGCTGGCGGAGATTGGAACCGGGAAGACGCCGCTTTCCATCCTTGCCAGCCGTCTGATCTCCATCTTTTACGGGATGGGCGCGGCGCTTACGCTGGATGAGTTTGCGCTGTGGCTCAATCTCGACGCTCAGGCTTACTGGACGCGCCAGGGCCGCGAGAGCATCGACGCGGTCATCCTCTTCGGAGCGCTGCTGGCCATCGGAGCCTGGGGCGCACCGCTGTGGACCAACCGCCGCCCGCAATCGTCCTCAGCCGCGTAGAGACGTGGCAGCCGCTCATCTTCCGGGCTGTGGGAGCTACTGGCTACAAGCTGTCGGCTGCTTCCCTGTTCTCTCCCTTGATTCCCGGCACCAATTACCCGGCAATCCACAGGGACCGTCACGCTATAGTCAATACGGCGATTCTCACGACCTTGCTCAGGCGTGCCTAAACGCGACGCAAACAACGGAAGCGCAGGGGTTCTGGACGAATCGGCGGGGGACCTCTACCCGTCGCCTTCGGCCCGGAACACCGACTCGCGTTCTCCGCGTTTTCCCCGCCCGGCTTCCGACCCCGAAGCTGGCGACGGGGAGCCGTTCCTCCGCGCCCGCCGCCGCGTCCCGGTTCGCCGCGGGCTCCTGCCGGGCTGGGCCAAATCCGGCTGGGGCAAGGGCCTTTTTGCGGCCCTCGTTCTCGCTATCGCCGGTAGCCTGCTGTTCGCCACGCTCGCCGTGCGCAGCTTCCTCCGTCACGATCCTCGCTTCGTGATTCCTTCGGCTGCCAGCATCCAGATCGTCGGCAACAGCCAGCTCACTCGACCGCAGCTGCTCTCCGTTTTCGGTTCCGACATCGGCCGCAACCTCTTTCTCATCCCGCTTGCCGTGCGCCGCCAGCAGCTCGAGCAGATTCCCTGGGTGGAGCGCGCCACCGTCATGCGCGTCTTCCCCAACGAAATTCGGGTTGCCGTCACCGAGCGCACCCCGGTTGCCTTCGTTCTGGTTCATGGCCGCATCCAGCTGGCCGACGCCGCCGGCGTCGTTCTCGACATGACTCCGCAGCAGATGTCCGCCAAACATTATTCGTTCCCGGTGGTCAGTGGCATCAATCCAGAGGATCCGCTTTCGGTCCGCGCCACCCGCATGCATCTCTACCAGAGCTTCCTCGCCGACCTCGACTCCTCCGGCGAGCATATTTCCGCGCGCCTCAGCCAGGTGGACCTCTCCGATCCCGAAGACGTCCGGGCCACGGTGCCGCTGAACGGCTCCGAGGTGCTGCTCTACTTCGGGCAGCAGGACTTCCTCGCCCGCTGGCACAATTTCCAGGCTCATATCGCCGAGTGGCAGCAGCAGTATCCTCACCTCGCCTCGATCGATCTGCGCTACGAGCGCGAGGTCGTTCTGCAGAGGGCCAAAACCGAGACGGCCCCGGCGCCGAATTCCTCCGATCCGCCGGCTGCTCATCACGCGCCGGCGCTCGCTGCGCACAAGCAGGCCGCTCACCGTATTGCGCCGCCCCATCGTCACGAAGTCCACCCGGCCCCGCACAAACACCGAACCTAACGAGGAGCCGCATGAGCCAGCAGCCGGACAACATCCTTGCGGTTCTCGACGCGGGCAGCTCCAAAGTTCGGGTGCTGGTTGCCGAGATTCATGAGGGAGCGCTGCGCTATCGCGGCCATGGCATTGTCGACGCTGCCGGTATGCGCAAAGGCCTCATCGCCGACCTCGCCCCCGCGGCCTCGGCCATCGATCGCGCCGCCGTGCTGGCGGAGAACTCCTCCCAGACCACCATCGAGCGCTGCGTCGCCGCCGTGGGCGGCCCGCACATCCGCGGCGTCAACAGCCGCGGGGGCATCAGCCTCGGCGCTCGTCTGCGCGAAATCTCCCGCGAGGACGTCCGCGCCGCCATCGACCGCGCCCGCACTATTCCCATCCCCGCCGACCGCGAAATCGTGCACCTGCTCCCGCAGCAGTTCATCCTCGACGAGCAGCCGGGCATCCACGACCCCGTCGGCATGATCGGCAATCGCCTCGAAGTCAATCTCCACATCGCCACCAGCTCTTCGAGCGCCCAGCAGAGCATCGTCACCTGCGCCAACAAGGCCGGTCTGGCCATCACCGAGACTGTCTTCGAGGCGCTGGCCGCCGCCGAAGCCACTCTCTCCGCCGACGAGCGCGAGCTGGGCGTCTGCCTGCTCGACATCGGCGCCTCCACCTCCGAGCTGATCGTCTTCTTCGAAGGCTCCGTCGCGCATACCTCCGTGATCCCCATCGGCGGCGACCACTTCACCAACGATCTCGCGGTCGGGCTGCACGTGTCCGCACCCGAAGCGGAGTGGCTGAAGTGCACCTACGGCCATGCGGTCGTCACTTCGGTCTCGCAGACCAGCGAAGTGGAGCTGGTCGGCCTTCCCGGATACGAAGGCCGGGTTGTGCGGCAGCGTTTCATCGCCGAAATCCTCGAGCCCCGGGCCCGCGAGCTATTTCAGATGCTGCGCGACAATCTGCGCCAGGGCGGGGTGCTGGAAGCCATGGGCGCCGGCTGCGTACTCACCGGCGGCGGCGCGCGCCTGCCCGGTCTGCTCGAAACGGCGGAAAGCCTGTTGCGCGTCCCTGCCCGGCTGGCCTCGCCGGTGCCGCTGTCGCGCATGCCCGCCGAGCTGACCGCGCCCGAGTTCTCTGTTCTCACAGGAACGTTGCTGTATGCCCACCGCACCAGCGTCACCCGTGCGGCGGAAAACCAGGGTCTGCGCGCCAAGCTGCGCGCCATCTTTGCCGGGAGTGTGTAGAACCATGGAGCCGAAGCCGATGAAGCCAACCACCGAAGAAATCCGCATTCAATATCACGACGAACTCCCCCGCGGCGCGAAGATCAAGGTCATCGGCGTGGGAGGCGGAGGCGGCAACGCCGTCAATCGCATGATTGCCGCCAGCATGGAGGGCGTGGAGTTCATCGCCGCCAACACCGACCGCCAGGCGCTGCAGCTCTCCCAGGCGCCGGTGAAGCTGCAGCTGGGCGTCAAGCTCACCAGCGGACTCGGCGCCGGAGCCAATCCCGACGTGGGCCGCCGCGCTGCCCTCGAAGACTCCGAGAAGATCATCGAAGCCCTCGAAGGCGCGGACATGGTGTTCGTCACCGCCGGCCTCGGCGGAGGCACCGGGACGGGCGCGGCTCCGGTCATCGCCTCCCTGGCTAGCGAAATGGGCGCCCTCACCGTCGCCGTGGTCACCCGCCCCTTCGGCTTTGAAGGCAAGCGCCGCATGATGCAGGCCGAGCGCGGCATGCAGGAGCTGCTGGACAGCGTCGACACCATGATCGTGATCCCCAACGAGAAGCTGCTCGCCGTCGCCAAAGACGCGGGCTTCTTCGAGTCCTTCCGTATCGCCGACGACGTGCTCCGCCAGGGCGTGCAGGGCATCTCCGACATCATCACCATCCCGGGGATCATCAACCGCGACTTCGCCGACGTGAAGACCACCATGGCGGGCATGGGCTACGCGGTCATGGGAACCGCCATCCGCAGCGGCGAGAATCGCGCCATCGAGGCTGCCCAGGCCGCCATGGCTTCCCCGCTGCTCGAATCGGGAGCCATCGACGGAGCCCGCGGCATCCTGATCAACATCACCGGCTCGGGGAATCTCAAGCTGTCCGAGGTCAACGCTGCCTCCACCCTGATCCAGAACGCCGCTCACGAAGACGCCAACATCATCTTCGGCGCGGTGCAGAACGAGGCCATGGGCGATGAGGTGAAGATCACCGTCATC
This sequence comes from Acidobacteriaceae bacterium, assembly GCA_049679565.1. Taxonomy (GTDB): domain Bacteria; phylum Acidobacteriota; class Terriglobia; order Terriglobales; family Acidobacteriaceae; genus Palsa-343. The sequence goes on along the minus strand of JBAUGH010000461.1, from coordinate 3,100 downwards.
GCCACGGGATTCAAGCAGGGGTCCGCGGAGCGCCGCGAGCTGATGCTCTCCGCCGCCCTCCGCCAGAGCGCCGCGCCCCGGATCGAAGTCCTGCCGTCTACCCCGCGCTTTGCCAGCGAGGACGACGACGATGCCGACCTGGTCCGAGCCCCTGCGCGTAGCCCCGTGGCCGAGCCGGTTCTTATCCCCGTCTCCGCCCGCGAGTTCGTCACTGCCTTCCGTCCCGAGCCTGGCCCCATGGCCATCGTTGAGGCCGAGCCCGAGCCGGCGCATGGCGATGACGTCCACGCCAGGGCCCCTGAAGGCGAGCCCGTTTTCGACCAGGTCGCCGTCGCGCTGGATGCGCCCGTCGAACCCCCCACCGTGCTGACCAGTCACCCGGCTTTCGAGGAGGAAACGGGTGCCAACCTCGATATACCGGCCTTTATGCGCCATGCCGCTCTGTGACCGGAAAGAGGGATGACCAAAGTGCGAAAATGTACTGGACAGACAACACTTTCCGGTTATAGTGAACCCATAGTTCTCGCCTGACATCGAAGCATTTGCACGACGGTTCCCGCCTTCAGGGGCTTTTCGGGCTTTTGCCGGGATCATGGCGGACTGGATGATGCCCATCGCGGTACCTCATGTTCCGTTGTGGGAAGGTCGATGAGCAGCAGTAGAACCTGAACCATTCCGCCCGGGCCGATTCTCGAGCAAGATCCGTCAGAGAATGCGGGACCCTGGAACAGGGAATCTGATGAAGCGAGCTTTATTTTTCCCCCTTGTCGCATCTCTCGTTGTAACCGTTTTGCTCGCGCCGTCCGCGCTGCCTGCGGCGTCGACCACCAGCAGCACAACGCATCGCACCCTTCATCATTCCCGCGCGCGCCTGCATACATCGGCAGCGCACCGCCGCACCGTCGCGCGCCATACGGCGCATCCCACGGTCCGCACTGCCAGCTCGCATATCGCGGCCACGCATGGCGCCGCGCACCTGACCAGCGCCACGCTCACCACGCACCGCGTCTACCGGCATCGCGTGCATCGCTATTACGAGCGCTTCACCGCCAGCTCCTTCGTCACCTCTGATATCACTTCCGGTGACGTGACCGCCGGAGAAGATCCGGTCGTCCGCCAGGCCGCCATCGACGCCCTCGGCGACATGAACGGCACCGTGGTCGCCATCGATCCTTCCAACGGCCGCATCCTCGCCATGGTCAATCAGAAGCTCGCGCTCTCTTCCGGCGCCGAGCCCTGCTCCACCATCAAGATTTCCGTCGCCCTTGCCGCTCTTGAAGAAGGCATCGTCACGAAGGACACGCAGGTCAACCTCGGCGGACATTATTCCCTCAATCTCACCGAAGCCCTGGCCCACTCCAACAACGCGTACTTTGAGACCCTCGGCCGCCGTCTTGGCTTTGAGCGGGTTCACCACTACGCCACCGAGTTCGGCCTCGGCGAACTGGCCGGCTACGACATTCCCGGCGAGCAGCTCGGCGCCTATCCCGACCAGCCCATCCCGGAGAGCGAAGGCGGCGTTGGCCGTATGTGCTCTTTCGGCGAGGGCGTCTCCATGACGCCTCTGCAGCTTGGCGCTCTGGTCGCGGCCATCGCCAACGGCGGAACCCTCTATTACCTGCAGCACCCCACCAACCCCACCGAAGTCCTCGACTTCCATCCGCGGGTCAAGCGCACCCTGGACATCGCGCCGATCCTGCCCGCCCTGCAGAGCGGCATGCAGGCCGCCGTCCAGTACGGCACTGCCCGCTCGCTGCGCGCCAACTTCAATGAGTTCCCCGTCCTCGGGAAAACCGGCACCTGCTCGAATGACGGCACCCGCTTCGGCTGGTTTGCCTCCTACGCCGACACCCAGTACGGACGCATCGTCGCCGTCTTCTTCCTCGAAGGCGGACGTCCCACCTTCGGCCCCAAAGCCGCGGAGCTGACCGGGGTCTTCTATCACGATCTGTGGGACTCGAGCTACTTCGCCGCGAAGCAGCCGCTGGAAACCCCCGCCACCACCACAGAAGTCGGCGCGCCTCAGGAATAGTTCTCAGTGCGCGGTACACAGTGCTCAGGGGGTTTGATTTCCGGGCACTGAGTTGAGTACTGTTCACTGCCACCTGCTCTCAGGCCGCCCGCGGCATCTCCACCTCACCCTTCACCTCGCCAGTTCCCCGCACCAGGCCGTCCCAGCGCTTTGCCAGTTCCGCATTCAGCTCTGCCCCCGCCAGGGTGGCCAGCGCAATCAGGTAGATCCAGAACATCAGCGCCAGCACCGCCCCCATCCCTCCGTAGAGCTTCGAGAAGTTCGACAGGTGATTCAGGTAGAACGCCAGCCCCGCCGATCCCAGGAACCACACCGCGATCGCGAAGATCGCCCCGGGCAGCGTGGACTTGAACTGTTGCTTCAGGTTTGGCCCGAGAAAGTATGCCAGTTCCAACGCCACGACAAAGCACACGAACACCGTTCCGACACGGATGACCGGCCACAGCCGGGCGAACACCGGCGGCACCGCCATCAGCCGGTTCACGAAGCGCGCAAAATCCGGACCTGCCAGCAGCGCCAGCAGCGAGATGGTCAGCAGGCCCCCGCTGGTGAACGTGAGCAGGATCGCCTGCAGCCGGTCACGCACCCACGATCGTTCGTGGGTTACGTCGTAGGCGATGTCCAGCGCCGCGATGAGCGACGTGAACCCGCCTGTCGATGACCAGATGTAGCTCAGCAAACCGAACGACAGCACCCCCCGGTGCGGCGTCAGCAATGCCGCCACCATCCTTTCCACCATGGTCAGCGCGCTGGGCGGCACCAGCATGGCCAGCACGCTCAGCATCTCGGGAATCAGGCTGGGCAGATGGAGCAGCGAGATCACCGCCACCACCGTCATCAGCAGTGGGATCATCGACATCATCGTCCAGAACGCCAGCCCCGCCGCAACGTCGATCGCCCGCGTCCGCAGCAGCTCGCGGCCAACGACGGTCGCCATGGCCCGCGCCGCATGCCACCGGCGTGCCACCGCCCAGCTCCGTCCGCTGATCCCCCGCGACTCGACCCGTCTCGCCACCGCACCCACCCCAGCTCCTTGAGTGCGATGTCTTTTCTCGAACCTTCGGATGT
>JBAUGH010000460.1:0-1906 GCA_049679565.1 Acidobacteriaceae bacterium | reverse complement strand
CTTCACTTGTGCCCCTTGCGCCTGGCCGCCAGCCGCGCCCAGTACTGGAACTCGTCCGCGTACAGCTCCCCGCTCAGATCCGCCACTCGCAGCTGCATCCGATCCTGCACATCGCCGATCGCCCGGTTGTAGATCGCCGGCCCGATCTCCTCGAGAAAGAACTGCAGCAACAGCCCGGCAGACAGCTCCCCAATCGGTTCGGGCATGTTTTCTTCGAAATACCTTCGCAGCGACGCCACCGCCTGCGCCTGCACCGCTTTCGCCAGCTCCACCGTCGCCATCGTCACATCCCTCGATTCGATTCCCATCGCAGCGGCCACGGCATTCGCCCGCTCCCGGCTCCCGGCTCACTTCACATTGAAGCTCTTCACCGCGATTGCATTCGGATCTTTCCCCGCCGCCATCACCGTAAACAGTGAGCCTGTAATCGGCTCACCCTTCGGCGTGTAGCTGAGCGTCCGCAGCACCGCAACATCCCCCGACTTCTCATCCACCGCCAGCAGCAGGAATCCGTTGTCGGTCAACGCCAGCGGCCCCGGCCCCTCGCCCACCCGCACCGTCGAGCCATTGATGTACGCGCCGTCATCGATCGAATAAGCCGCCACCGTATTCGCGCCAAAGTTGCTCACCCACAGCGTCGAATTGTCCGCCGTCACCACGCCGTCCCGCGGGTTGGTCCCGATCACGTAAGCGCCGCCCACATCGTCGGCGTTGGTTGCGATCTCCGAAACCGTGTCCCCTCCGAAATTCTCCACGAAAATCTCGCCCCCATCCGGCTTCAGCGCCAAATGCACCGGCGACAGCCCCACGTCGAGCAGGTCCAGCTGATGGTCCGTGCGGCCTTCGGCGAACGGGCTCGTTTTCCGCGCCAGCCCCACCGCCATCACCTGATGCCCGCTGCTGCATGCCGCAAACGCCTTCGAGGAATCCGGCAGGATCACCGCATCCGATGCGCCCGGGCATCCGCGGAACACCGCCCGCACCTGCAACGTCCTGGCGTCCACCACGCTCACGCTGCCTGCGCTGCGATTCGTCACCACCAGGGTGCCTCCGTCCGGAGAAACCCGCACCGCCCCCGGCCCTTCTCCCACGCCCACTACCGCGATCTCCCGACGCTTCGCCAGGTCGATCACCGAAACGTTGTTCGATCCGGCGTTCGTGACATAAGCACGGGTTCCCTGCGCGTCCACTGCAATCGAGGTCGGATCCCGATGCACTCCGATGGTCAGCGTCACCCGGTTCTTCTCGGCGTCAATCACGCTGACCGTGCCGCTTCCTGAATTCACCACATACAGTTCGTTGCGCGTCGGGCTCACCGCCAGCGCCGTGGGATCGCTGCCCACCCCAATGGTCGCCGCGGTTGTCATGTTGACCAGATCGAAGGCCGTTACCGTATTCGCGCCGCCGTTCGTCACCCAGGCATATTCGCGAAAGTTCGCCGGGTAATGGGGAAAGTGCTTCCGTCCGCATCCCGTCGCCAGCAGCGAAAACACAAACGCGGCCACGGCCGCCAGTCGCGCGCCGCCGCCCGCGCAGCCGAGCCTGCGGCTCCCTGCCGTCTTCTCCTGAGACTCCATGACTCGGATCAGAATACCCGCGGCTCCCCGCTGGGAAAAGTCAGCCTTCTTCCCTGCCGCTTTTCCGGGCCGCTGCCGTTGCCTCACCGCGCTGCCGCTGCGCTCTCCTCCACGTGGATCCCGCGCGGCACGCTCCGGTGCAGGACCGTCGCAATCTGCGAACACTCGTCCATCAGCTGCACAAACTGCTCCGGCAGGATCGATTGCGGGCCGTCCGACAGCGCTTGATCCGGCTGGTGATGCACCTCAACAATCAGACCATCCGCGCCCACCGCCACCGCCGCCCGCGACAACGGCAGCACCTTATTCCGCTTGCCCGTCCCATGGCT
>JBAUGH010000459.1:0-6289 GCA_049679565.1 Acidobacteriaceae bacterium | reverse complement strand
TTCGAAGCCGGCGCCGAGTACTACTTCTCGAAACACGCCTCCCAGCTCACCCTTCCCGAAGCCGCGCTCCTCGCCGGCCTGCCCAAAGGTCCGGTCGAGTACTCGCCCATCCTCAGCCCCGAGCGCTGCTTCCGCCGCCGCAACCTCGTCATCGATTCCATGCTTGAGGACGGCAAAATCACCGCCGCCCAGGCCGAAGCCGCGCGCTCCGCGCCCCTCGGCCTCCACATCCAGCCGCCGCCCAACTCCGTTGCTCCCTGGTTCATTGAAGAAGTCCGCCGCGAGCTCGACCGCCGCTTCGGCTCGGAGCAGGTCCACGCCGCCGGCCTCAAGGTCTACACCACCCTCGACCTCGACCTCCAGCAAGCCGCCAATCAGGCGGTCCTCGACGGCCTCGACGCGTACGAGCGCCACCACGGCTGGCGGGGACGCCTGCTCAACGTCCTTGCCGGCGGCCTCAGCATCGACACCTTCAAACATCCTGACTGGACCATCCCGCCCACCCCCGGCGCCTGGCTGCACGCCGTCGTCACCGGCATCCTGCCGTATCAGGTGACCGCGAAGATCGGCGATCACACCCTCCTGCTCAGCGCGCAGGACTTCGCCTGGACCGGCTTCCACACCGCCGACCAGTTCCTCCACATCGGCGACATCATCTACGTCAAAATCACCAGCCAGGATTCCGGCGGCCTCCTCCACGGCACCCTTGAAGAAGACACCGGCGTCCAGGCCGCGCTCTTCGCCATGGACAACGCCAACGGCGACGTTCTCGCGCTCGTGGGCGGACGCGACTTCAACCTCAGCCAGTTCGACCGCGCCACCCAGGCCGAGCGCCAGACCGGCTCCTCCTTCAAGCCCTATGTCTACACCACCGCCGTCGAAGACGGCCTCACCCCGCAGGACACCGTCGTCGACCGCCCAATCTCTTTCGGGACCTACGTCCCGCACAATTACGACGGCAAATTCAAGGGCCGCATCTCGCTGCTGGAAGCTTTCGCCGACTCGCGCAACATCCCCGCCCTTGAGATCGCCGACCGGGTCGGCATCCGCAACGTCATTGCCACCGCCCACCGCTTCGGCATCACCACGGATATTCCCGCATACCTGCCCATCGCTCTCGGATCGGCGGAGGTCACCCTCGAGCAGCAGGTGGACGCCTACTCCGTCTTTCCCAACGACGGCATCCGCATTGCGCCCCGCCTCATCCGCCGCGTGGTGAGCGCCGACGGCGTGCCGCTGGCCGAGCCCGAGCCGGACGTCAGCGAAGTCATCAGCCAGAAAGTTGCCCGCACCATGATGGAGTTCTTTCGCGGCGTCGTCAGCGAAGGCACCGGGGCAAAACTCAAAGCCCTCGATCACCCCCTGGGGGGAAAAACCGGGACGACCAACGACTTCACCGATGCCTGGTTCGTCGGCTTCTCACCCTCGATCAGCTGCGGCGTCTGGGTGGGCTACGACGATCGCGAATCCCTCGGCGACAAAGAAACCGGAGCCGCTGTCGCGCTCCCGCTCTGGACGGATTTCATGAAGGTGGCCATTGCTGCTACTCCCAACGAAACCTTCCCCGGCGACAACCAGACGCCTGCGGCACCGCAGCTCCGCCAAGCCGCCGCGCTCGCCAGCCACCGGTAACGACCAGCGCATCGGTCTCAAACCGGCCGCCCCGGGCTCACCGCGGAGACTGGCGTAATTTCATTCCGGGGAGGCCTGCGTTTTCGGCGGCAGCAGCCAGAGCACCGCAACGATACCGATCAGGGTGAGAGAGGCAGCCGGCCGGTACCAGGCCATGGGTATCGCTGCCAGATAAAGCGCAACGGACGCGATCTGCTTGCCCCAGCTTGCGTGGGCGGGCGCCCCGCTTTGCCGCCGGATCTGATCCCACAGCGCCATATATCCGAGCCCCGGAAGAATACTGATCGCAGCATAGAGCGCCGTGGTAAACGACGACAGCCCCTTGATGCCGATCCAGTCCGTGGCGAACGGAAACAGCGAGAGGGAGAAGAGAAACATCAGATTGGCCCACAAAATACCGTGCGTGACGGTCTCCACTTTATCGACCAGATAGTGGTGGTTCACCCAGTAAATCCCGACCTGCACGAAGGTGAGCAGATAGAGAAAGATTGCAGGCAGCACGGCGCGTAAACCGGCCATGCCGTCCGGCCCCGGCACCTTCAGTTCCAGGACCATGATGGTGATGATGACCGCGATGACGCCGTCGGAGATCGCCTCGAGGCGCCCCGGGCTCAGGCCTTTTCTGCTCATTTCGGTACCACCGTAGCACGGAGTTCGGTGCTCGCGTCCGGGAGAAGCATCGCCTCTACCCAACTCTTAAATACGTGCTGTACGCTCGCTCTCCGACCCCCGTAAATGGCACCATCCTCACCGGCCCGTCGGCCGCATCCACGCGCCATTCCTGCGAGCCCGCCCGCGTGGCCGCCAGCAACTGCGCCCGCGTCACCCGGGGCAGGGAACTGGCCTGGTCCGGCTTCACCGCCATCAGCACTAACGGGCCCCGCAGCAGAGCCACCGTGTCCGGGTGCCGGGGGTCGATGGCCTCCAGCCGCATCCTGAGGGGGAAATCCAGCTCCACCCGATCCCCCGACTTCCACTCCCGATCGACAGCGGCAAACCGACCCGGCGCCGCCAACCCCGGCTGCCGCACGCCGTTCACCGCGACTGCCGCGCCCGATGCCCATTCCGGAATGCGGAAGTACAGCATCTGCTGCGCCGGCCGGGAACATGTCACCGTCGCGGTGACATGTTCATCGTAGGGATAACCGCCTTCCTGCGTCAGCGACCATTCTGTGCCGCCCTCCGTCCAGCGCACCGTCGACGGCAGATAAAGGTTCACGTACACCGCCTGCGGTCCGCGGAGATAGATGTTGATGCGGTAATCCGCCGCCACCTGCGGCAGCGTGCCCGAACAGCACGGCCAGCGCGCCTTGTGATACACCCTCTTTCCGTCAAAGTTGTAGTCGGAGTAGTAGAAGGCCCGCCCGTCCTGCTCCAGCGGCATCGCGCCCAGCACGGTGTTGAGCATCATCCGTTCCATGCTGTCGCCGTAGCGCGCATCCCGCGTCACCCGCAGCAGGTAGCGCGTGATCTTGAAGTGCGCGTAGGAGCCGCAGGGCGTTTCAAAACTGGCGTGGGATTTCGTCAGGCTTGCATCCACATGGTCGCTGCCGGGCGCGCGCAGCGTCTCATCCGGACCCCACCCGCCGGTGGCAAAGCTCTGCTGCTGCACCATGCGGAAGCCATTCTCCGCCGCCCGCAGATGCTTTTCGCTGCCCGCCACCAGATACGCCATCGCCGCCGAGCTCAGCGAGTTCACATAGCTGTACGCATGCCGCCCGTTCAGCACGTTCTCGTTGCGCGACAGCGGATCGAACCAGGGCCCGTCGTCGAGATACGCGAGCGCCAGATCGTAATAGCGCCGCCCTCCGCCGCGCTGCGAAGCCAGAAACAGGTTCTCCGGCAGCGTGTACGACTCGTCCCACGTCCAGGAAGGGTCTGCCGGATCCTTGTCCATCCGCCAGCGCGCGCCATGTTCCACCGCGTGTCCCGGCAGATGCGGCAGCGCCGTATCCGTCGTATGTTCGAGGATCGCCAGCGCCTCGGGGTCGTGCGCCAGCGTATGCGAGTCCAGCAGCCCCAGCACCAGCTTGTCGTAGGTATACGCAGGAAACCGATTGAGGGTGTACATCTGCGGCGTGATCGCCTGCGCGTACAGCCGGTTCAGCCGCAGCACCTTCTCCCGCGTCGCCGCATCGCCGGTAATCGCATACGCGCGCCCGAGCGCCGAGACCCATTGCCCGAACGTGCAGCCCGGGGCAAACCCGTCGTCGAAGTTCTTGCGATTGTCGTAGTTGGGATCGTAGTGGTACCACCCGCCCAGATCCTCGCCCGGCGCCGCCATGCCCCCCATCTGCCGGAACGGCTTCAGCAGGCTATCCTCGCTCAGCGCCATCAGCACTGCGTGCGTCTCACGCATCTGCGCTTCCTGCGGCCCATCCGCCAGCCGAACCGCGCCATAGCCAAACTCCGCCAGAGGAGCCGTGCCTGACGCCGTTTCGCCCAGAGCCGCTTTGCCCCATGCCGCGCGCCGTCCGAGCGTCGCGCCCGCAGCCAGCCCCGCCGAACCCAGGAATTGTCTTCTGGTCGTCCGCGTCATCGAGTCTCCCTCCGTCCCGGAAGAACTCTACAGCACGTACACCCGCACCATCCACCCGATCAGCGCCAGAGCAATGATTCCAAGAACGATGTGGGCGATCCACTGCCCGGCCGTTCGCGGCTTTCCCAGTTGAAACATCCCAACCTCCTCAAAACGCTTCGTATCCGAAAACGATGCTGGTTCCTGGCTCCGGGTTCCTGGCTCCCGGTTCCTGGCTCCGGGCTGCCCCTCCCGTCTGCCCCGGGGGGATATCAAACTCGATAACAAACTAAGTCCCTGTTTTAGAGTGCTTTGCCAGCCTCCCCGCAGGGGGGTCCCCCCGGGTTTCCAGCTTGGCGATACCCCGGAAATACCGCCGAGCCCGCTCCACATCCCTGAGAATCTGCCCCCGCAGAGCCTCCGGAGAAGGGAAGCGCCGCTCCTCCCTGAGCCGCATCAGGAAGCACAGCTCGACAGGTGTCCGCTCGGTCAGTTCCACCGGAGGCGGCCCGTCCAGCAGATGCGCCTCGATGGCAAACCCCACTCCCTCGAACGTCGGCCGCGACCCTGCATTCGCCACCGCGTCGAACCACCGCGCTTCCTGGCCGATCCGCACCCGAGCCACGTAAACGCCATCCGGCGGCAGCAGTTCCCGATAGGGAGCCAGATTGATGGTCGGCGTCGTCAGCTTCGTGCCCACGCCCCGTCCCCGCACCGGCGCGGACAGGATGGAAAACGGCCGTCCCAGCATTGCTCTCGCCATGGACAGCTGCCCCGCTGCCACCCGCCGCCGCACTTCGCTGCTCGACACCGTCAGCCCGCGCACCCTGAGCGCCTCATGCGACACCACGCCGAATCCCAGTTCCGCGCCCAGCGCTTCCAACTCTGCAATCCCGGCCGCGGCATCGTGCCCAAAGCGAAAGCTGTCGCCCTCATGGACCTCCGCCACATGCAGGACACGCAGCAGCACGCCCTCGGCAAACTGCCGCGCCGACATCCTCGAAAACTCTCGCGTGAACGGCACCACCAGCGTCGCGTCCAGCCCGGTCCGGGCCAGCAGGCGCAGACGCTCGGGCATGGGCGTAATCAGCTTCGGCGCCTGTTCCGGATGCAACAACGCCATCGGATGCGGATCGAAGGTCACCGCGATCGCCTGCGCGTCCAGCACCCGGGCCCGCTCTCGCACACGCCCGATAATCTCCTGGTGCCCGCGGTGCACGCCGTCGAAGTTGCCGATCGCGGCGACCGTCGGGGGCATCTGCGCCGGCAATTCCGCAAGCGAAGGATAGATCCTCATCGGTTAAAGCTCGAACGGGATCCGCAGCCCGTCATACAAGAGGCGCACGTTCGCGGGAAACGTCTTTTCCGTCTCCGCGTGATCCACCTCGTGCGACATATGCGTAAACCAGGCCTGCCGCGGCTGCACTCGCTCCACCCACGCCAGCGCCTCCGCCAGCGTCGCGTGGTTAGGATGCGGCTGGGGGCGCAGCGCGTCGAGGATCATCACGTCCAGATCCTCGAGCAGGGGCAAACTCGACTCCGGGATCGTGCTCATGTCCGTCAGATACGCCGCCGACCCGAACCGGAATCCCGCTACGTGCATTTCTCCATGGAGCAGCGGCACGCGCTGGAAGCGCACTCCCAGGATTTCCGCGCTCTCCTCGCCCTCCAGCTTGTGCAGCTCGACCCGCGCCCGCGTCGGATAGGTCGCGCTCGCTGAAAAGGTGTATTCGAAGACCTGACGCAGCACATGCGCGGTCGCTTCGTCCCCGTAGAGGGGCAAAAAGCCAGGCTTGTGATGGAAACTCAGCGGCCGCAGATCGTCCAGCCCCAGGATATGGTCGGCATGCGAGTGCGTATAGAGCACCGCGTCCACCTGCCGGATGTCCTCGCGCAGCGCCTGCTCGCGAAAATCCGGCCCGGTGTCGATCACCACCGTGCGCTGTGTCTGGCCGTCGTTCCACTCGACGGCGATCGACGGCCGCGTCCGCCGGTTCCTCGGATCGCTGGAGGTGCAGACCGCGCAGCGGCAGCCCAGCGTGGGCACACCCATCGAGGTCCCGCTGCCGAGGACAACAATTTCTGCGTTCATGCGCCCCGTTTTGCGTTCCTGCCGTCCTGGCAGCTACTTCTTCTTGC
>JBAUGH010000458.1:0-21033 GCA_049679565.1 Acidobacteriaceae bacterium | reverse complement strand
GCTCTACAACATTCCCTTCGTCCTCACTACGCATTCCCTCGAGCCCCTCCGCGCCTGGAAGGCCGAGCAGCTCGGCTCCGGTTACGCGATGTCTTCGTGGATGGAGCGCACTGCCATCCTCGACGCTGACGCCGTCATCGCCGTCTCTCACGGCACCAGGACCGACATCCTCCGCGCCTACCCCACCATCGATCCCACCCGCATCCACGTCATCTACAACGGCATCGACCTTGCCGAATACCAGCACACCCCCAACACCGCGGCTCTCCGCACCTACGGCGTCGATCCTTCCCGTCCCTACGTCCTCTTCGTCGGCCGCATCACCCGCCAGAAAGGCGTCACCCATCTCGTCGATGCCATCCATCACCTCCCGGCTGACACCCAGGTCGTCCTCTGCGCCGGCGCCCCCGATACCCCCGAAATCGCAGCCGAGATGCGCGCCAAAGTCGACCACGCCCGCCAGTCTCACCCCCGCATCGTCTGGATCGAAAAGATGGTCTCCAAACCCGAGGTCATCCAGCTCTATTCCCACTGCGCCGTCTTCTGCTGCCCCTCCGTCTACGAGCCCTTCGGCATCATCAATCTCGAAGCCATGGCCTGCCGCGCCCCCGTCGTCGCCAGCGCCACCGGCGGAATCCTCGAAGTTGTCCAGGACGGCATCACCGGTTCCCTCGTCCCCTTCGAGCAGGATCCCGTCACCAGCTTCCCGACGAATCCAGACCAATTCGCGCGTGATCTCGCCGCCAGAATCTCTGCGCTGCTCGCCGACCCCGCCCGCGCCAAACAATATGGTGAAGCCGGCCGCAGCCGCGTCGAAGAACACTTCTCCTGGTCCGCCATCGCTGCCCAAACCATCGACCTCTACCGCTCTCTGATACGCAATCAGCCCGCGGCCACGCACGCCCGCTAGCTCCCGCGCTACACTCTCTGCCGTAGGAGAACCTCGCCTTGCGCAGATTGTTCGCTGTCGCCTGCCTCGCCCTCGCTGCCTCTCTCGCCTCTGCCCAAAACGCCGCGAACCAGTACTTCCAGAACTGGCCCGCCTTCGCCGACCCCCTCACCGTCGGCAACCGCGTCGCGCTCCACTTCCTCTCGAGCGCCCACATGACCCCCATCGGCTACCCGGAAGTCTGCACCTGGTACGGAGCCCTTACCTACGCGGAAGCCACCCACAACACTGCGCTCGAAGACCAGCTCCAGGCCCGCTACCGCCCCCTCCTTGAGCCCCCGCTCGCCAGCCTCATCCCCGACCGCGAGCACGTCGACGCCGAAATCTTCGGCATCATTCCCCTCCAGATCTATATGGAGACCCACGACGGCGCCGACCACACCTTCGGTCTCCACTTCGCCGACCGCCAGTGGGCCCACCCTACCCCCGACGGCCTCTCCGGGGAAACCCGCTTCTGGGTCGACGACATGTATATGCTCAACATCCTCCAGCTCGAGGCCTTCCGCGCCACCCAGGATCCCAAATACCTCGACCGCGACGCCAGCGAGATGGTTGCCTATCTGCGCAAGCTCCAGCAGCCCAACGGCCTCTTCTACCACGCGCCCGACGTCCCCTTCTTCTGGGGACGCGGCAACGGATGGTTCGCCGCCGGCATGGCGGAGATGCTCCTCACCCTGCCCCCCGACCACCCCAACCACGCCAAAATCCTCGCCGGCTATCAGAAGATGATGGCCGCGCTCCTTAAATATCAGAACCCGGACGGCTCCTGGCGTCAGCTCGTCGACCGCCCCGAAGCCTGGGAAGAAAGCTCCGCGACCGGCATGTTCACCTTTGCCATGATTGAAGGCGTCCGCCACGGCTGGCTCTCCGCCGACGCCTACGGCCCCGCCGCCCGCCGCGCCTGGATCGCCCTCGCCGGCTTCGTCGATCAGAACGCCGACGTCACCAACATCTGCGTCGGCACGAATAAAGAGAACAGCCTCGACTACTACCTCACCCGCCCTCGCCACACCGGAGACTTCCACGGCCAGGCACCGGTCCTCTGGGCCGCAAGGGCGCTCCTCGAGCCATAAACTCTACTCGGGCCATAAACTTTCGATGGGGAGAATTCTTTAGTCCTGGTGGAGGCGCCTGGCCGGCGCAGAACCAGCCGCCGGGAAAGCTCTTACCGATTACCGGAATCCCGCAGGGTGCGAGGAGCGGCCGGTCGATTCCTCTGGGAAGACCAAACTACCGGATCGTGCACGATGCGCATAGGGAGTGCCAGGCGCTCCTCCCTCCTCAGGCGATCCTTTGTTCCTCAAAAGCCACGAAGACCTCGAGGTCTTCGCCGCGAACCAGCTTCTCTTCGTTCGGCGAGATGTTGTCGATCACGACAGCATAGACATTGTTGAGGGAGATGAGCTTCTTCTCGACCACCCCAACGAACTGTTTACCTCTGATGCGGACGCGCTGTCCCTGATTGAAGGTCATGCTCAAACGTAAGCTTCGGTGCGGCGATTGACCATCCCCAGATCGGGCAAAATGCGAGCCAGAACAGTAACCAACAGCGGGGTACAACGGTGATTCGGATTCTGCACCACAGACATTTCCCGGGCGTGAAAGGACTGTGGAAATCGACCCATCGAAACTCGAACCACGCCCATCTTTTTTGCCGGCCTACTGCCAGATCCCTTGATCGATGGTTTGTAGCCTCCTCTGTACCGTCCCCTTGATCCCCTGTACCCTGTTTTCCATGCTCGATCGCCGCACGTTCCTCAACGTCACCGGCCGCTTCGGCCTCGCCTCGACGCTCTTCCCCGGAACCCTCTACACAATCGCTACCCAATCTGCCGCCGCCCAGACCACACCGGCCGCCGCCAAAATCACTCCCGAGATGATCGATCAGGCCGCGATCATCGCCGGCATCACCATCCCGCCCCAGGACCGCGAGGCCATGCTCGACGGCCTCAACGAAGATCGCCACGGCTACGAGGAAATCCGCAAGCTCGAGATCCCCAACTCCGTCGCGCCCGCCTTCGTCTTCGATCCCCTCCCGCCCGGCGCCACGGTCAATACCCAGCGCGAAAAAGCTATCTACTCCAAAGCTCCGGCCACCCTCACCGTCCCCCCCAATCTCGAAGACCTCGCCTTCGAATCCGCGATGACCCTCGGCGAACTCGTCCGCCGCCGCAAAGTCTCTTCCCTCGATCTCACCCGGATGTACATCGCCCGCCTCAGGCTCTATGACCCGCTCCTCCACTTCGTCATCACTCTCACCGAAGACCGCGCTCTCGCCCAGGCCCGCGAAGCCGACGCCGACCTCGCCCGCGGCCACTACCGCGGACCGCTCCATGGGCTCCCCTGGGGCGCCAAAGACCTGCTCGCCGTCAAAGGTTATCCCACCACCTGGGGAGCCGGCGGCTTCGAGCATCAGGTCATCGATGAAGATGCCACCGTCGTCCAGCGTCTCGACCAGGCCGGAGCCGTCCTCGTCGCCAAGCTCACCCTCGGCGCCCTCGCCATGGGCGACTGGTGGTTCGGCGGACGCACCCGCAATCCCTGGAACCCCAAACAAGGCTCCAGCGGCTCATCCGCCGGTCCCGCCTCCGCCACTTCCGCTGGCTGCGTGGCGTTCTCCATTGGTTCAGAGACTCTCGGCTCCATCTCCTCACCCTCAACCCGCTGCGGGGTCACAGGCCTCCGCCCCACCTTTGGATTTGTGCCCCGCACCGGCGCCATGGCCCTCTCCTGGACCCAGGACAAGCTTGGCCCCATCTGCCGCGCCGTCGAAGACTGCGCCGCTGTCCTCTCCGCCATCGCTGGACCCGACGGCCAGGACATCTCCGTCCGCGACGCTGCCTTCAACTGGAACGCCGGCCTCGACTGGCGCTCCCTCCGCATCGGCTACATCAAAGCCAGCTTCGATCCCGACCAGCCTCCGCCACCCACGCCCGCCGTGCCGGCCGGCGAAAGCCCCGAACAAAAGCAGCGCCGCGAACACCGCGCCGCCCAGGCCGCAGTCTCCCGCGCCCGCCGCGAATACGACCGCAGGTTCGATCTCGCCGCCCTCGACAAGCTTCACTCCATGGGCGTCAATCTCATCCCCATCGAGTTGCCCAAGCTCCCCTATGGCCCCATGGTTGCCGGCCTGAACGCCGAAGCCGCCGCCGCCTTCGACTCCCTCACCCTGACCGGCCGCGACAAGCTCCTCACCCGCCAAACCCCCGAGGACTGGCCCAACATCTTCCGCGTCGCCCGCTTCATCCCCGCCGTCGAGTACATCCAGCTCAACCGCGCCCGCTCTCTCGCCATCCGCCAGGTGTCAGCTGTCTTCGAACAGGCCGACGTCATCGTCGCCGCCACCAACTCCGAGCAGCTCACCGTCACCAACCTCACCGGACACCCGGCCTGCATCGTCCCCAACGGGCTCCGCGGCAACGACGCGCCCGCTGCGCCCCCAACCGACACCGGCGACGATGACCAGATCGGAGGCCCTGGTACCCCCGTCAGCATCACCTTCCTCGCCAACCACTATGAGGATGCGAAGCTCTGCGCCTTCGCCCACGTGTACCAGCAGGCCACGGGCTTCGAAAAATTCCACCCCAGGCTGTCATCGTAGAGACGCAGAGAAAGGGTGGCAAAACCGGGGACCCCCGCCGGCCCACGCCGCAGGCTGTGCAGATCGCGGCGTCTGAGAGACTAGCGAGCGGAAGGCGGCTGGAGAACCATGAGCTTATGGATCCCCTGCCCCTCGTCGATCTCATAGATGGCGTCAGCAGGAACATTCTGGAACTCCTGGCGGAGACCGCTCGGCCAGCGCACTTCGACTCGCGACATGACTGCCGCTTTCCCCAAACCAAAGTGCAGGCGCGTGTCGTTGCTCGAGTTGTACCCGCCTCCCCCGCGCACTTCATCGATTTGCCTCATGCCCCCGGCATCCACAGTAACGCGTGCTCCGATCGCCATGCGATTGCTCCTGCTTCCGACCAGCCGGAACAGAACCCGGTGGTTGGCATTATGGCTTTCATTGATGAAGAGAGAGGGTGGCCCGTCCACATTGAAAACGACGAAATCCAGATTGCCATCATTGTTGACATCGCCGAAAGCGATACCCCGGCGTGACTGGAGCGGGCCTCGGTTCAAACCCGCCTCATCCGAGACATCGTCGAAGGCGTGCCCCTGGATATTGCGAAAGAGCTGCATGGGCTCACGAAATTTCACCTCGCCCGGCAGCTTGTCCATCAACGAAGAAAAATTGCCGTTCGCGATCAGGATGTCCGGCCAACCGTCGTTATCAAAGTCGCCGAAGCCGGTTCCCCATTTCACCGGCGGCACCGTTTCTCGCGCGAGTCCTAACGCGGAGGCGGCATCGGTAAAAGCAACTCCATCATTTTGGTACAGGCTGACGGGCTGGCGGCTATAGCGAGTGGTTATCAGATCAAGCAAGCCGTCGTGGTTGAAATCCCCAAAATCAGCCGCCATGTTGCCAAATATTTCTCCATCGGCTCCAAATGCTGTCCCGGTAGCGACGCCCTCCTCATCGAACGCTCCATCGCGCCGATTGTGGTAAAGATAGTTTCTCCCCCCGTCGTTGGCGACAAACAGATCCGGCCATCCGTCGTTGTCATAATCTCCCCAAACGACCCCCATGCCATGCAACTTTGCCGGATTGCTGACCCCGGCCTTCTGCGACATGTCTTCGAAAGTTCCGTCTCCCCGATTCCGCAGCAGAAAATCGCTTTCACCCTCCATTTCATCGGGAACCTGAAGAATGACAGATCGATACCCTGCCGCATCGGGGTTGGGCGGAGGCAGGTGATGAAGATCCGTATCAACATATCGGGCTACGAATAAGTCGATGTGCCCGTCGCGATCGTAATCGGCCCAGGCGGCACCGGTGCTGAAGCCGCTCAGCTTCACCCCCGCACGGTCGGTCACATCTTCGAACCGACAGCCTCCGAGATTGTGATACAGCACGTTGTGTCCATAGCCGGTCACATAGAGGTCTGGCAGACCGTCGTTGTCGTAATCACCAACCGCAATGGCCATTCCCCAGCCGCGCGTCGTGAGTCCAGCCGCTTTCGTGACGTCGGTGAAATGGATTCGCCCACCGGACCCATCCTGGTGATAGAGCGTGATCATGGGATCGCTGCCCGCCAGATAGCGATCAATCGTGCTGTCGTTCACCACTGCAATGTCGAGCTTGCCGTCGTTGTCGCAGTCGAAAAGCGCGATACCACCGCCGCTCATCGTCTCGACAATGTAACGCCTTTCCGTCGAGGAATGCGGGACTGTCGTCAAGCCGGCCTCGCGGCTGATATCGCGAAAATAGATCGTTGAAGCTGCGCCCGATTCAGGTCTGTTGATCGCCGCGCCCGATGCAGCGGCCAACCTTTGCCTTTGACCTGATTGCGCCCACAGGCAGCAGGATAGAAGGAGAAAGCTGACAAAAGCAGCACAACGGCGCCGTGCGCAACGTGAACCCGGTGCAAGTCTTATCGAATTGCCCGACGGATCCAGCCCAGCCGCCCCCGTCACAGCGAGATTGTAACCTCGTCTTGCTTCGGGTTTATATGCGAATGGTTTCGACATGGGATGGGCGGTATCGCTTCTGGTCACGCCGGGTATGTGACACCCGGGCGACTTAGTGGGCAGGCCCGGTTTCCTCGTCGGCAAGGCGATGGGCGGCTGCCACGCGCATGTCTTCGAAGACTTTCTGCAGCTTATCCTTCATCTGCCTGTATTTCTGATACTCGGCAACCTGCTTCGTTGCCAGCTCGATTTTCCCCTGCTGCCGATAGAGTCCTGCCAGGCGATAGTGGGCCACGTAATTGGAGGGATCGGCCTGCACGGCCCTTTCCAGCATCTGTTCGGCCTTGTCGCGTTCGTTCATGAGCACCAGAACTTTTGCGAGTTCGGTGCAGGCATCGGAGTCGTTCGGATCCAGCTGCACGGCGCGCGCATCGTCAGCGTAGGCGGTTTTCAGGTCGGCGTTCTCGGCTGCGATCATGCCGAGAGAGAGGATGGCCCCTTCGTCATTGGGGTTCTCCGCAACAGCCGCCTCGAACTCCGCCGGAGCCTCAGCCTTGAGCTTTTCATCGTCCGAATGGTAGAGCAGATCGGCCAGTTCGCTGTGCAGCCCGGCCAGGCGAGGGTTAATGCGAAGAGCCTCGCGATAGTTCGCGATCGCTGCTGTATTGTCGCCATGCCGCGCCAGTTCGCGCGCCATCACCTGGTGCATTTCCGCGCTGTTCGGAGCCGTCAGCGCCAGGGTCAGCATCGAACGCCCTGCCAGATCCGAGTACAGCCGATAGGAAAGATACAACAGCCCGGTATCCATCGGCCTCGTGGCGAGCAGTTCCGAGACCACCATCGCCGCCTTATCCAGGTCTTCCGTGGCGGTGTATTGATCGATCAAAGCCTGGCCCACTTCCCGCTGGAACTTCTCCTCGGTCAGGTGCGGGAAGGCCGCTTCCAGGTCCGTCCGGCTGGCGGTATCGTGGAGCTGTCCCTCAGCCAGACCGAGCAGGGCTCTCTGCTTCCACAAATCGGGCTGGATGGCCACCGCAGCGCGCAGCTGCGGGACCGCTCCCGCGTAATCGCCGCGAAAAAACAGCAGGACGCCCAGATTCACCCGCGCATCCAGGTTGCTCGGATCCAGCGCGACGACCTTCTGCAACTCCGGTATAGCCAGATCCGGCCGTTGTTGCGCGAGATATTGGTGAGCGAGGCGGGAATGGGTCTGGATCGGATCCTGCGCTGCAGGAGAGGTCTGGGAGTGCGACCAGGGAACGCCGACCGCAATCCAGCACACAAGCAAAAACGCGGCTCTGCTGGACATGATTCAGTCCATGATATCCGGTCGCGACAGGGAATAAAAACGGGGAAGAGCGGTCGTCAGACCGCCCCTCCCCGGTGGAAGGAGGCACAAGTTAGAAGTTGATACGCCCAAAGAGCTGCATGCTTCTGCCGCCCACGGTGACGCCGGTGATCTGAGCCGACTCGCCCGGCCCAATAGCGTTGTTGCCAGGCTGGCCGAAGCTCGGGTGGTTGAGGACGTTGAAGGCTTCACCTCGAATTTCCAGATTGACGCCGTGCTCAGGCCACAGAGCAAAGACCTTGCCCAGCGAAGCGTTCATATCGGTCAGCCCAGGTCCGTACACCGAGTTGCGAACGAAGTTCCCATAGGTGTAGGGTGCGGGAACCGATAAGGCGCTCAGGTTGTACCACTCCTTGAGCCGCGCTTTCGTGCTGCCCGACAGGTTCACGCTTCCGGTCCGGTTGGCAAATTGCGTGTAACCGCCCGACTGGTTATTGGAGGAATTGTTGTTTCCGGTCGTGACGCTGAGCGGATTGCCGCCCTGGATCACAAACGTGCTCGCCAGGTTCCACCCACCGATCGCTTCGCTGAGGAAGCGATTGTTGTTCAGGAACTGACGGCCCTCGCCGAACGGCAGCTGATAGATCACCTGCCCCTTGAACATGTTGCGGATGTCAAAGTTAGAGTTACTGTAATTGGACCCGGGGTCGTATGCGTTCTGATAGTTCTGCCAGCCTCCGCGGCTGCCCCACCCCGAAGAATCCTGGTCGTCAAGGAAATGGGACCAGGTGTAGTTGACCGCGAAGTCCAAACCGTAACTCATGCGCTTCTGCAACTGCGCCTGGAGCGCGTCATAGTTTGAGATCGCGTTGTTGGTGCTTCCGCCGATTGAGTTATACCAGGAGTAAGGCTCCGAACTGAGATCGTTCGCCGAAAGGCTGGCCTCCGGCACCTGGTTGATATCGACCGGGTAGTTCAGGTTCTTCCCATGGTTCCCGACATAGGCAAGATCAGCCGCATAATTGCTCGCGAACTGGTGTTGCACCCCGACGGTCCACTGATAATTTGTAGGCACCGGCGTGTGGTACTCGTTGTAGGTTGGGCTCTGGCCGTTCAACGCCTGAGGTGTCGTCGGAGACGTCAGATAGTTGCCATTGACGGTGGCGCTGTTGAAGGTACCGGTTCCACACCCTGGGTCAGTCGTATCGGGCGCTGCTCCGGTGCCGCTCAGCTGCACAACCGGGCACTTACCGTTGGTTGTGTCGTTATAACTGCCGCTGCTGCCAAAAGCATTGCCCATGCCGCCGCCGTAGGTGTCTTCGCTCCAGGTCGAGGCGTAGACGCCGAAGCCTCCGCGCAACACGGTATTGTTCATGATCGCCCAGCTGAATCCGACGCGGGGCGCAAAGATGTCCCACTTCGGCGCCTGCAGCGATGTCCGCCCGTTGGCATGGCTGAACCCATACCACATGGCGCCGTCCTTGCCGACCGTGGGATTGAGAACCGTCGGATCGAAGGCCGCTTCGTTGCCCTTCACCTCGGACCAACCCGTCTCACCCTCCCAGCGGAGGCCGAGATTCACCGTCAATTTCGGGGTCCACTTGATGTCGTCCTGCGCGAACAGCTGCGGGGTCTTCCAGCGTCCGCCGAACTCCGGAGTGACTCCTGCGCTCCAGCTGTCCGTCTGTCCCAGCAGGAAGTCCGCATAGGCAACACCGGAACTGTAGGTATTTCCAGGAGCGATCGTAAGAGCCGGCTGCCCGTTGATCGAGGTGTAATCGCCGTTGTAGTTCACACTGCCGGCATTGATATTGCCCCATGCGGTCGAGTCGGCACGATTGATGAGGAACTCGCCGCCGAAGTGCAGCACATGGCGGCCGTGAATCATCGTCACAACATCGGATGGGTCGAAGACGAACTCCTTGTACACCGAGTTCGACTGCGATCCCAAACCGTAGAAATTGCTGATGCCCACGTTGGGGAAGTTATCCGCCTTGGCAAATTGCCATCCCAGCTTGGCTGGATATCCCAAACCGATGGTGTAAGGAGTGAAGAAGTTCAGCTGGTCGGTAAAGCCAATCCTGGCTTCGTTGATCAGCGTCGGACTGAAGGTCCACACGTCGGAGATTTGCGCGTTGTCCCGGCTCACGTCGCCTGCCTGACACTGGATCGGGCAAATGCCCTGGTTCAGATAGGTGGCTGGGTTGTCGCTTTCCGTCTCCGAAATCGTCAGACGATTGCTCTGCGTCAGATCCCAGTCGAGACGTCCGAAATACTTGGTGAACGGGTTGGTGCTGGGTGTGTTGTAAGTAAAGTTATTTTCTGCGATGCCGCTGGTCACCTGCCCGGTGGTGTTCGGTTTCGGGTAGTAGGCCTGGATCTTCGCTGCGACTGGGTCAATCATCGTCGATGGAATGGCGTTCGATCCGTATTCCGAAAGGAACGTCTTGCGAATCACGCAAGGACAGGTCTGGGTGTAATTGCCGCCCGGCGTCGCGTAGGTATACGTTCCGGTAGTCTGGATGGTCTGCGTGGTCGGATCGTACAGCGTCGGGAGACCGGTGCCGGAAAAGTCTCCGGACATCAGGGCCGTCGTCGGGACGGTTTCGAATCCAATCGAAGCTCCACCATTGTCGATCGTCTTGTCGTAGTCAAAGAAGAAGAACACCTTCTTCCTCAGGATCGGACCGCCCACGTTGAACCCGAAGTTGTTGTAGCGAAGCAGCGGAACCTTGGCATTGGTTCCAAAAGCATACGGCACAGCGTCCATCGCGTCGTTCTGGAAGTATTCGTATCCCTCGCCGTGGAACTGGTCGGTGCCGCCCTTGGTGATCTGGTTGTAGACGGCGTTGCCGACACCGTACTGCGCCGAGAACGCGCTGTCGCTGATCTTAACCTCGGCCGTCGTCTCGAAGATCGTGACGTCCGAGTTCTGGCTCATCGGCAAACTGGTGGTTGCGCCGTCGGCAAGATACTGTTCATACGGCAAATTGCCGTTGATTGCCGTCTGGCCGCCGTTCGGCTGAACCGCGGAGCTCGAGTTCTCCGGCGTGCCTGCTGCGCCCGGCTGCAGCCAGATGAAATTTTCCCAATCCGCTCCCACCTGCGGCAACGAGTCCATCGTCTGCGCGGTGAGCGTTTGTTCCTGGGCGCCGCTTTCGGTTTCGAGCAGCGGCACGTCGGTGTGGACCATGACTTCCTGGTGACTGCTGCCAACCGACAACTGAACATTGATGCCCTGAACGCCGACCGTAAGCGTGATCGGGCCGCGGACCAGCGTCTCAAAACCGTCCTTCTTGAAGGTCAGCGTGTAATGGTCCGGAACGATGGAGCCGGTGTCATACAGACCTGCTCCGTCGGTAGTGAAGCTGCGGGTTACATTCTTGTCCACGTCCGTGACGACCACGCTGACACCGGGGATCACAGCTCCCGATGGGTCAGTCACCGTGCCGCGAACGTCGCCTGAGTTTGTATTTTGCGCGAAGCAAAACGCACCGGACAGCAAGGCCGCGAGCATCAGGCCACTGCGTATGCGCTTCTCCATAGTTGCCTCCTGAGAGCAAACTTTCTTGTGTTGGCCGCCGGCCCTTTGGCCGGGTAGGTCCTGTTTGAACACTGCAGTCCGAAAATCTCACCGAAACTGCGTTCTTCTCTTCCCTGGCCCATTGCGCTCAGGACAAGCGTTTGTTTACGAACTACCAGCCGACGCCTGGTCTAAGCCGGAACACATGAAAACAACTTCAATCGCCATTGTCAAGATATTTTTTGGGGCATATATTCATTAGGCAAACCTTTGTCTAGCGAATTCTGTGCATTTTGCCCTTACGGGGGATCGAGGCGCCTCGGGAATGGGAACCATGAATCGTCGTGTCTTCTTCGAATTGGCAGCCTTATCTGCCTGTTCAACCCCCCGCATCTGGGCGAACACGTTGGAAACAGGACAGATCAGCGCCTGGAGGACCGACGCCCGCGGGTTCTGGCACCCTCTTGACGCCCTCGCCTGGCGAACGGCGGAGCCGGTTTCTCCGTCCGGCGTCCACCTCGACCCGGAACAGCGTTTTCAATCCGTTTTGGGATTCGGAGCCGCCCTGACCGGCGCTTCCTGTTATCTTCTTGAGCACCTCGACCCCGGCAGACGCACCGCCATTCTCGACCAGTGCTTCGGCGCTTCCGGCCTCCGCTTCTCGGTCGCCCGCACCAGCATCGGTTCCAGCGACTACTCGCTCACCGCCTACAGCTTCGACGACACCCCGGCTCCCGATCCCGATCTGAGCCACTTCAGCATCGACCATGATCGCGCTTACATTCTGCCGATTCTTCTTGAAGCGCAGAAGGTTAACCCCGAGCTCTTCTATTTCTCGTCGCCGTGGAGTCCTCCCGGCTGGATGAAAGCCGGCGGCTCTCTCTACGGCGGGAACATGCGCAGCCACTATTTCCCGGCCTACGCCCGGTATTTCGTTCGATTCCTGCAGGCTTATGCAGCCGCCGGCGTCAGGATCCAGGCCGTCACCGTGCAGAACGAAGTTGATACCGATCAGGATGGAAGAATGCCGCAGGCGCTCTGGGGCCAGGAATATGAAATCGACTTCGTCAAACAGTATCTCGGCCCGGCCCTGCAGCAGGCATCCCTGGATACGAAGATCTGGATCCTCGATCACAACTACAACCTGTGGGGCCGCGCGATCGACGAGCTCAGCGATCCGGACCTTTACCGCTGGGTCGACGGCGTCGCCTGGCACGGCTATATGGGATCGCCCTCCGCTATGACCCGGGTTCATGACACGTTCCCGGCCAAAAATGCCTACTGGACCGAGGGAGGTCCCGATTACAACCAGCCGGATTACGCCACCAACTGGACCTCGTGGTCGAGCACATTCACCGGCATCCTCCGTAACTGGGCTCGCTGCATCGTCAGCTGGAATCTGGTCCTCGATGAAAATGGCAGGCCTGATATCGGTCCCTTTTCCTGCGGTGGCCTGGTGACGCTCAACTCCAGAACCAAAGAAGTGACCCGCAGCGGCCAGTTCTATGCCTTTGCTCACTATTCGCGCGTCATCCGGCGCGGCGCACGCGTCTTCGCGTCGTTCAGCGATCTTCCCGGCATCGATCACGTGGCGGCAGAAAATCCCGACGGCAGCCGGGTGCTCGTCCTCACCAATCGTGGCGACCAGCAGACGGTGCAATGTACGCTGGGCGCCCACGCCACGACGCTGACGCTCCCGCCGAACTCGGTGACGACCCTCCAATGGGGCGGAATCGCTTGATTCAAGGCAGAGGCTGATTCAGCCGCCTGCAGCAGGCGCGTGCAGCGGCGAAGCCATTTCTTCCGGGATGCGCAGGGTCAACATCCACATCGCCAGAGCTGCGCCCAATGCCACCAGCAGTCCGATGCGCAGAGAATGGGCGCCTGAAGAGACCATCCCCGTCAGCCAGGGAACCACCGCGCCGCCAAATCCCGCCATTGCGAAGACCCATCCCGCATGGCGCGTTTCTCCTGCCCGCCCGATGAACAGCGCAATCGTCAGCGGGTAGATCGGCGCCAGAGCCAGGCCCGCCCATACCGCGGCGGTCACCAGCAGCAGGCGGCCGTGCGTCCCGATCAGCAGCAGCACGCCCAGCAAAGCACCCAGCGCTGCCAACCCCTCCACAGATTTCTCCGGCATTCTGCGCAGCACCATCGGCGTAAGTCCCCGTCCAGCCAGCAATGCGCCCCAGAAGCAGCCCGCTGCCAGGCTGCCTCCG
The DNA here is from genome assembly GCA_049679565.1 of Acidobacteriaceae bacterium. GTDB lineage: Bacteria > Acidobacteriota > Terriglobia > Terriglobales > Acidobacteriaceae > Palsa-343. Next base: position 7,540 of record JBAUGH010000458.1, on the reverse strand, counting down.
GCAAATTTCCAAACCGTCACTCGCATCGCGTACGTGCTGATCCAGCCTCCTATCGTCGCCTCCACGCCCACATACAAAAACGCGATCGCGGCAAATCGAAGAATGATCGGCCTCACATCCCCACCCATCGCCGGCCCCGGCGCGCGCGCGTCTCCGGATTCCGGCAGCCTGGTGACCTGCAGCAGCACCACCAGCGTTGCGCTGAGGACCGCAATCGGCAGGCACAGTGCCGTAGACGAGAAAGTTCCCGACCATCGCGCGACCAACAGCGGGCAGGCCATTGCGCCGATGCTCCAGCAAAAGTTCAGCGTGGAGAGAGCCGATCCTCGCGACGTGGGAAAAACTCGACCGATCACCAGGCTGGTCGAGGTCATCGCCATGCCCAGTCCGAGTCCAAACACTCCAATCGAAGCAGCCGCAACCACCCCTCGCGCCACAGCCACCGCCACCGCACCGGCAGCCATCAGCGCGTATCCGGTCTTCAGGGTGCGCTCGAATCGCCGCCGCACCAGCAGCGCACCGCAGGCGCTGGTGGCAAATTCAACCGTCAGCAGCGTTCCCGACTGCACGTCGTGCAGCCGATACATCGCCGCAGCCCGCGGCAGAACTGCTCCCAGCAGCACCGCCATCGCACCCGTGAAAAGGAAACCTCCGTACAGCACAGCGATTCCTGGACGGCTGCCAACCTGCAATGGCAGCCTAGCGCCGCGCAAGTCCGGTTCCCGCTTTGCGGCTTTCCCGCCTCTTCTGCATCGGCCTCGCGGGACCGCTGGACTCGCGGACGATCAGTTGGGGACTCACCGGGGTTTCCGAAGCAACTCCATCGCGGGTTCGGATTCGTTCCAGCAGCAGCTGCGCTGACAGCCGCCCCATTTCCTGCAGAGGCTGACGGATCGTGGTCAGACTCGGCGTTTGAAACGCAGCCTGGGAGATATCGTCAAACCCGACGACCGATATATCCTCCGGCACCCGCAGTTGCGCATCGTGCAGAGCGCGGATCGCTCCGATCGCCGCCATGTCGTTGAAGCAAACAATGGCCGTGAAGTGCCGGTGAAACGCCAGCAGATGCTGCACCACCGGATAGCCCAGCTCCGGCGATGTCAGATCCTCCATGAGCTGGATGGTCAGCTCCGGCCGAATCGCAATCCCCAGTTCCCTCGCAGCTTTCACCAGACTTACCCAGCGCACCTCGGAATCCGAACTATAGGGCTGCCCACGCATAAACGCGATGTCCCGGTGGCCCAGATCGTAAAGATGACGCAGGGTCAGCTCTGCGGCCTGGTTATGATCCAGCACCACATTCGAGACGCCCCGGATTCTGCGATGCCCCGCCACCGATACCGTGGGAACCGGTAAGCCGTGGTCGATATGCGTGTCCACCGCGATGATGCCCTCCGCGCCACGGCTCAACAGCATCCGCGGATACCGCTCAATCAGATCGGTGCGATGGCGATGATGCGCGATGAAGTAGAAGTAATTCTTGTCGAGCAGGTAATCGCCGATCCCGCTCATCACTTCGGCGTGATAGCCGTCCGCCAGCACCGGCACCAGTATCCCGATGGTCAGCGTCCGCTGGCTTCTGAGCGAGCGGGCTACGAAGCTTGGCTGGTAGTTGAACTTGCGCGCCGCAGCCCGAATCCGCTCGCGAGTCGCTTCGGGAATCGAACGCCCCGGCACATCGTTCAAAACCACGGAAACCGTAGCGGGATCGAGCTTCAGATGAGCAGCCAACACCTTCAGCGTGACCGGCCGCGACCCGGCTCCGGCCGTCATCTCCTTTTTAACCATAGAGGAAGCATAGCCTCAGGCCCATCCCATCACCTATAGAATTCCGACTTCGATGTAACCTCGCACGTTATATCCCCGCCGCTCTCATCCGCACCGCGTAAAGCGACGAATGCGTCAAGATGAAAAGCGTGCGCCGGTCGCTCCCGCCAAAAACCAGATCGATCGGCCTCTCCGGTACCTCGATGCGTCCCTTCAGCCTGCCCTGCGGTCCGTACACCAGAATCTGCCCCGCCGCCACGTAGACATTGCCGTCCTCATCCTGAACGACGCCCGGGCCCCCCGTTTCGGCGAACAGATTCACCTTGTCGATCGCGCCAGCCCCGTTCACGCTGACCTTATACGTCTTCTCATCCGACTCGTCGCTGATGTAGAAGGGACGCCCCGGCACCGCCTCCGCCAGACTGTATGCCCGCAGCACCGGTGCCATCTTCGTCCCGTAATAAAGCTGGCCCTGCACAAACTCATCGCCCGCCGGAATGAAGACGCTCCCGTCCGGCGCAACATACTGCCACTTTGTTTCTGCAGAAAGGTTTCGCTTCGCCCAGACATCCACCGGCAGCAGCGCGCGCATATTCGGCCGCGGCACAGCGGGCTCGGGCTTCAGCAGGGTCATCTGCGTCTCCGGCTCATCGGGCCGGAAAGAGTACACCGTGCCATCGCCCCCATACGACACCACCAGTAAATCTCCAGCTCGATCGAATGCCAGGTTCACCGGATCCACCGGATTGTCCCGCACAATCACAGCTTCCTCGGCCGCGGCATCCCATCGATAGATCCTCTGCCAGTGCGCATCCACAAAATAAAGCTGCCCTGCCCCATCCACAGCCGCTCCCGAAATATTGAAGAACCCGGTGGCCAGGCGTTTCAGCTGCGCGCCAGGTTCCAGCACGCCCGCCTCACTCTTCCCCGCCGGGGCCGGTTCGCCCGGCACATCCAGCCATGCGAACTCCCAGGCGCGCACCGCCTCATGGTTGGTCGCGTCGTACACCGAGTTATCGAAGGGCGCCTTGCTGTCACTGTCCACATGAACGTTGCGAAAATGAACCTCCTTCGATTCCGAAACCTCAATCGCGTTCGGGAACGGCTGATAACTGCTCACCACCCGGTAACCGTGATAGTTCGCGATGGTGATGTTCTCCGAATCCCGAATCGACAGCGGCAGCGCAAACCCGCTCTCCCCACGCTCTTCCTCGGTCTGCAGCGCCAGAATCTCCCAGTTCTTTACGTGATCCAGCACCGCTTCGTTCCGCACGTGGTGCTCGCTCGATAGCTCGTAGACGTGCCCAGGCGTATCTGTATTCGACACGTACAGCCCCGCCTGCGCGAACGTGCTCGGCGTCCAGATATCGGCAAAGGTCCCGCCCCCGCCGTTCGTGATCCACAAACTCGGATACTGCGCGTCCCACCGCCGGCGAAGGTCCGGATCGGCCGTGTGCGTGTTGTTGTAAGGATTGATCCGGGTTCCATCCGCGGCGTTCGTCCCATGTCCGCCCAGGAACCGCACATCATCCATCAGCGAATCCGCACCCGCCTGCCACAGCGCCCCAACCGCGCGGCTGTTGATCCCGTTCGTGTAGAGACCAATGCCGCTGGCGATGTTGGTTCCACCTCGCGGCGCCTCCAGCAATGCCTTCGGTGCGCCTACGCCCTGGAAGGCCGGCGTTCCATCCGGCAGATCGAATTGCGTCATGCTGGGATCGAGCCCGATCAGCACCGTGTCCGGCCGCAGCGTGATCGTATCGGTCACCAGGTAGCGCCCCATCGGCACATAGATTGCGCGATTCTCCGCGATGGCTTTCCGGATCGCAGCGGTGTCGTCGGTCACGCCGTCGCCTTTGGTGCCCAGCGAGTGCAGGTTCACCCAGGTGTTCGGTGCAGGAGGCGTCGGAATCGCATTCGGTCCAAAGGCCGGTAGTTCTCCCACCGGCTTCGCGTCGAAATGCGTTTGGATCTCGCCCCAGTCGCTCACTCCCTGCATCGTCAGCCCATGCGAGAACGTCCGGACGTCGTAATCCTCGGCCGGTCCAGCGATCGTCTTGCCACTCTCCCGCAGCAGGGCAAAGGTCTTCACTCCGTGACAAGCTACCCGCTCGGCATTGATCTCCGTGCGCGGATTCTTCTCGTTGCTGATCGTGATCGCCGGCCCCGCGATGTTCTCGAACCGCGTGTTCTCTACCCACAATTCTTCCGCATACTCCGGATCGATCTCGATCGCTTCCGGCACGTTGCGGAACCAGTCGTGCACCAGCGTCAGCCCCGCTTCATGCTCGCGAATCGCGGCCTTCCGTTGCCCCTCGAACACCGAATCGATCAGCGTGAACTGCCATCCCGGCGAAGGCTTTTGCGTGATGATGCCGTAATCGCCGCCGTAGAAATGCAGGTCCTCTGCTTCGTTGCCGATGTCCTTCAGCGCGGCCAGCCCGGAATCGATGTGGAAGTCGATATGGGTCAGAAAGCAGTGCTGCGCCACATGGAACCGGATCGCCACCGCGCCCCCGTTCCCCGCGCCCATCTCGAAATCCACATTGCTCATCGCCGAATAAAACGTCCCCGGATTCGCATCCGGAATGGTTTTGTTGGGCGGCACCGTGCCCTCGGTGAACGGCTGATCCGCGCGGTGCGGATAATGCCAGTGCGCGTGGATGCTGTCCGGACGCCCTCCTGCAAAGAAGAACATGTAGCCCAGGCCCTGCTCATATCCGGGGGTGCGATCGGCCAGCACGAACACCGGGCGGTGCGCGCCGTAGCCGATGATGCGGATCCCGGGCCACACGTAAATCGTCCGCGTGATGCGGTAGCGCCCTTCCGGCACGAAGACGATTCCTTCGCCGTGCGCCTGCTCTTCCGCATCAATCGCCGCCTGAATCGCGGCGCTGTCGTCGGCGATCCCATCGGCGTGCACCGGGAAATGATCCGGCGTGAGGTAAGCCGCTTCCGGATCGTCGAGCCGCACCGGATAATACGAAGCCGCATGGACCGGCAACCCCATCAGCATCCATCCCAACAGAACGGTTCCCGCCAGCACCTTCTTCAACCCGTCTCCTCCGTTTGGCCCGCTTCGGCCGATCTCGCAGCGGCTCAGGTCCAAAATCCCAACCCCCATCATTCAGTCAGACCCTCGGCCCGCTGTCAAGTGACACAAACGTTTGTCTTCAAGATTTCGTGAAGTTTCCCAATTTGGATGTTCCCGCTGGTCATCGCAGGCATTCGAGTGAGAGGATGGTCGGCAGCCGCTTTCCTGGTGTTTCGGAGCCTCCGGAATTGCTTCGCCCCGCCGGCTGAGCCGGGCCTCAAGGAGTTCTCCGTTATGTTCGCGCTGTTTCCCCTTCCCACCGCTTCGTCGCACCGGCTTCGCCTGCGGATCTGGCTGTCGGCTGCGATCGCCATGCTCCTTGCGCTCGTCGCCACGCCGGCTCGCCCCCAGGCCCCACCCAATCCGCAGCTTGCAGGCAAGGCTCTCAACGACCGCGTCAATGGGCTGCTCGCGCGCATGACGCTCGAAGAGAAGATCGGCCAGCTGAGCCAATACAGCGGCGGCGTTCTCACCGGGCCGGACTCAGGCCAGTTCAACCTTGACAGCCTGATCACTCAGGGCGAGGTCGGATCCCTGCTCAATGCTGTCGGCGCCCATACCGCCAATCGCTATCAGCACATCGCGGTCGATCGCTCGCGCCTCCACATCCCCCTGCTCCTCGGCGACGACGTCATCCATGGCGACCGCACCATCTTCCCCGTCCCCCTCGGCCTCGCAGCCAGCTTCGATCCCACTCTCATCACCGCAACTGCCCGTATGGCCGCCAGCGAAGCGCGCGCCGACGGCATCGACTGGGTCTTCTCGCCCATGGTCGATATCGCCCGCGACGCCCGCTGGGGCCGCATCGTAGAAGGCAGCGGGTCGGACCCGTACCTCGGTTCGGCGATGGCGCGCGCCTACGTCGAAGGCTATCAGCAGAACGACCTCAGCCGTCCGGACTCCGTGGCTGCCTGCGTGAAGCATTATGCCGCCTATGGCGCGCCCATCGCCGGCCGCGACTACAATGCCGTCGACATGTCCGAACTCATGCTGCGCCAGGTCTACCTGCCTCCCTACCATGCCGCGGTCGATGCGGGAGTCGCCACGGTGATGAGCGCCTTCAATTCCCTCAACGGCGTGCCCGAATCCGCCAATCCGTTCACGCTGACCGAGATCCTCCGCCATGAGTGGGGCTTCGACGGCTTTGTGGTCACCGACTGGCGAGCCGTCGCTGAGTTGCTCAACCACGGCGTCGCCCTCGATCCGGCTGCCGCCGCTCGCAAAGCCCTCGAGGCCGGCGCCGACATGGACATGCTCGGCGATTTCTATCGCACCCAGTTGCCCGCACTGGTCCGCAGTGGCCAGGTGCCCGAGTCGGTCGTCGATGAAGCGGTGCGCCGCGTTTTGCGGGTCAAGGTCGCGCTCGGCCTCTTCGAGCATCCTTACGCTCCGGCCTCTCCGCCATACCGGGCCGGCCTGGACCAGCGGGCGCTCGCCCTCCGCGCCGCCGAAGAATCGATCGTGCTGCTGAAGAACGATCCGGGATCGGCGAAACTGCTGCCCCTGAAGTCCTCCTCAAAGATCGCGCTCATCGGGCCTCTCGCCGATTCCCAGCGCGATATGCTCGGCTCCTGGACTGCGCAGGGCAATCCGGGCGACGCCGTTACGCTTCGCACTGCGCTCGAGCAGCGCCTGCCGCACGATGCGCTCATCTACGCCCAGGGGACCAGCGTCCAGGGCGATTCCGACGCCGGATTCCCAGCTGCGCTGGCAGCGGCTCGCCAGGCCGACGTCGTCGTCATGGCGCTGGGGGAATCCGGCTCCATGACCGGGGAAGCAACCTCGCGCGCGCATCTCGGCTTGCCTGGCAATCAGGAGCAGTTGCTCGAAGCGGTCGCCGCCACCGGCAAACCCGTGGTTCTGATCCTCTTCAACGGCCATCCGCTGGCGATTCCCTGGGCGGCCGCGCATGTTCCCGCTATTCTCGAAGCGTGGTTTCCGGGCATCGAAGCCGGACCGGCGCTGGTCAGCCTTCTCTATGGCGAGGCCAATCCCAGCGGTCATCTGCCCGTCGATCTGCCCCGCTCCGTCGGCCAGGAACCTCTCTATTACGCGCAAACCAACACCGGCCGTCCCGCCGCCGGCGTCGATCTCTCGCACCCGCCGCGCTCGGACGCCGAGAAATATGTCTCCCGCTATCTCGACGAACCCAACTCTCCGCAGTTTCCCTTTGGATGGGGTCTGTCCTACACCTCCTTTTCGATCGGCGCGCCGCGGCTCAGCACGGAACGCGTGGCGCTCGCCGAGGCCGTCGCTTCCAACTCCGCTCCTCTGGTTACCGTAAGCGTCGATGTCTACAATGACGGATCGGTCGCCGGAGCCGACGTCATCCAGCTCTATCTGCGCAACCGGGGGGCGAGCGTCGAACAGCCGGTTCGGCAGTTAGAAGGATTCAGGCGGGTCTTCCTCCAGCCGGGCGAATCGAAGACCGTGGAGCTAACGCTGGCCTTTCCGCAGTTATCGTTCTACAACGCGGAACTGCAGCGTGTCATCGAGCCGACGGATTACACCGTCTTTGCGGGCGATAACTCACAGGCTACCGCCAGCGCGGGTTTCGAAGTGAGATGAGCGTGCGTCCTCGAGCGGGCCACGCGCCATGGACCCAACCTGGCTGTGGTGACTGAACCAGTCGAGGGCCAGTTGAGTGTATTGGCCGACCTCGATGATGTAGCCATCGGG
>JBAUGH010000457.1:0-2618 GCA_049679565.1 Acidobacteriaceae bacterium | reverse complement strand
GCGGCTTCAATGGCGGTGATGGTGGAAGCGCCGGTGGTGCAGACGTCGTCGACGATGAGGACGGGAGCGTCTTTCTCGAGGAAGCCTTCGATGCGGCGGCCGGTGCCGTGCTGTTTCTCCGCCTTGCGGACGAGGAATCCGTGGATGAGAGGCTCGGCGGGCTGGTGCTGCGCGCGCCAGGCGCTGGCGATGGCCACGGCGGAGACGACGGGGTCGGCTCCCATGGTGAGGCCGCCGACGGCGGCGGGATGGAGATCGTGCTCACGCAGAAGGTCGAGGATGGCGAGGCCGGTAAGGCGGCCGCCTTCGGCGTGCAGGGTGGTGGTGCGGCAATCGATGTAGTAGTCGCTCTTCGCGCCGGAGGAGAGCGTGAAGTTGCCCAGCCGGAACGAGGTGCGGGCAAGGAGATGGAGCAGCGGCTGGCGGGCGCCGGGGGCGGAAGCGTCGGGGATAGTCATCGAGGCTAGTGTACGAGAGTGCCGGCCGCACGGGCGGAGGCGCTTCGCGCAGGTTGGTGGGGGTTTCGCCCACGTAAGGTTTGCATGGGGCGTCCGAACTTTATCTCACGCAAGCCAGCACCGCGGTTGGCTACTTCTTCTTTGGCGGAGCGGCTGGCTTGACGCCCTTGACCGCGGAGGTCAGGCCTTCGAGCGTGACGGAGTCGAGGGAGTAAAGCGAGGGGCCGTCGTCGCGTTTGGCGATGGCGCTGCCATCCTTCGCGGTCTGGATGCCGACTTTCACCACTTTCCTGCCGCCGCCGGAGGTGACGGTAACTTCGATGTCGGGCTTGGTGTAGCCGGTGTCGACGAACTTAGCCGCGGCCAGGTCGCGCAGTGCGGTTACGACCTGCTCGGCGCTGTCGGTGTCCATTGTTTTGCCATTGGAGGTCCAGGAGTTGCCGCTGTGAGTCAGGACGAGATCGGTCGCGCCGGCCTGGTACTCAATCTTGTCGGGATCGTTGTAGCCGAAATCGAAGAGCTGCTTGTTGCGGAAGTCGTCGAGGCCGCGGCCGAGAGCCTCGCCGAGCGCGGTGGCGACGGTTGAATCGACCTTGTAAGTTCCGGAGATAGCGGTGGACTTCGCGTAGTAGTCGTTGTCCTTATCCTTGCGGACCTCGAGGGTATCGGTCCCGCTGCTGCCGGTGAGTTTGAGCGCAGCCACGGGTGTTGCCTTCGCAAAATCCTTCGTGGCGTCCTCGACGGTTACGGCGGGATCCCACTTGGCGCCGACCGCCTGCTCCAGCAGATCGTCCACCTGGAAAGTGTCGGTGCGGTACGGTTTTGGTTTCTGGATCTGCCAGCCGTTCTGCACCCGGCCGAAAGCGATCTGCTGGCCTTTGCGGGTCAGGTCTATGGTGGTAACCGAACTGGATGCGACCGGAAGCAGGCGCTTGTCGCGCAGATCGTCGAGGCTCTTACTGAGGCTGGTTTTGATATAGGACGCGGCGGTAAACACGCGGGGATCGCCGGCCAGAGCGACGTAGACGTCGCTGCCTGCGGGTGTGTCGTCGCCCACCAGCAGCTTGTCGGTCTTATTGTTTTTGCTGGTCAGGGCTACGGTGACCGCGGGATCCGCGAGGCCGAACGTCGCCAGGTTGGCAGCTTTGTCTTCTACCACCTGATCGGCCAGCAGCGGCTGCAGGCTGGTGAGAATCGCGGTCACCGTACTGCTGTCGGCGGGATACGGCTTCGGCGCGGTGATCCGCCACTGCGATCCCTGGCGAGTGGCCGTGACCGGCGCCTGGCCTTTCTGCTGCACGGTTAGGGAGGCGACATCGGCGGGGGTGACGCGCACGATGGTGGGGCTCTTCGAAACCGTCGGCGGAGGCTCCATCTCCTTATGCCGGTTCGACCAGTAAAGGAGACCGCCGAGAACCGCCAGAACGACCGCTGCTATCAGAAGACCGCGAAATTTCATAACAAGCTTGTAAGTGGGTGCCCGGGGCTATCTGCGCTTCCACCACACCAGAATGCCGGCGATGATGACGATGAGGGGCAGCACGAACTGGCTGACGATGCGCACCGTCCGTATCTGACCCTGGGTCATGGTCACGCGCCGATCTTCCGGCGCTTTGGGATGAATCGAGATCAGATCCTCGTCGGAGCAGAGCCAGTTGATGGCGTTGGTTGCCAGGTCGCCATTGCCGTTGAAATCGATGAAGCGGTTGGACGCCCAGATAGAACTGCCCACCACGACGAAGCGCCCCTGCTCGTTCGGCTTACCGCTGTCGTAAGTGCCGGCGGCGGCGAGAATGAGCGGGCCTTTCTTATTGTTCGGATCTTTGACGCTCACGGCGGGCGAGCTGAGGTTCATGGTCGCCAGGCTGCTGGGCGAAGAGGAGAACAACTGATCCACGGTCGTCTTACTGGTGTTGTCGATGGTGAGGGAGCGCGACAGGGGGAAGCCGGTCGCGGTGCCTTTCATGTCGGCGACAATCGGCTGAGTACCATAGCTGGTGACCAGCGGCACCTGGGGTCCGAGGCCGGCGATCTGGCCGATGGGATTCAGGTCGAGCACCAGGTCCTTAACCGGGGTTACGCCCCAGCCGGTAAGCACGGCTGCAAGCGCGTCGTTGTCGCCGATCGTCGAGGGGCCCATTTTCAGCGGCGGGTCGAGCA
>JBAUGH010000456.1:0-3712 GCA_049679565.1 Acidobacteriaceae bacterium | reverse complement strand
CCATTCCTGCGAGCCTCGACGCCGCTGCCGCCTGGGCTGAACTGCCCGGCGTCGAAGGCGAACTACCCGTCGCTTAACCGCCGCTCCTCACCGCAAGAACGCTGTAGATCCCCGTTACCCGCAGCTTCGGCTCCTGCTGAGCGGACGCATCCTCAGCGAGCCTTCCTCAGCGAGCCTTCCTCAGCGAGCCTTCTTCAACGAGTCTTGTCCGCTGCGGGCGCGCCGCTCTCCTCCAACATTCGCACCAGCGCCCTGCGATCCACTTTGCCGCTGCTGCTGCTCATCGGCAGCGTTTCCAACTCCACAATGCGGGACGGCACCATGTAGATCGGCACCCGCTTCTGCATGGCTCCGCGCACCGCGTCGCGGCTCACACCCGCGGCGCAGTGGAACGCTGCAATCCCCATCGCCCGGCCGTTCTCCCACGGCCACGCCACCGCCGCGACCGCGTCGCTGCCGGTGATCTCCCGCAGGTGCGCTTCCACCTCTTCCAGCTCCACGCGATTCCCCAGCACCTTCACCTGGTTGTCGATCCGCCCCAGGTGGTGGAACACCCCATCCGCGTCCTGCCGCACCAAGTCGCCGGTGCGGTACCACCGCCGCCCTTCGATCGTCGGGAAACGCTCCGCCGTCAGCTTCGCGTCGGCCAGATATCCACGCGCCACCTGCCGTCCGGCCACCACCAGCTCCCCGTCCGTCTCCGCCGGCACAAAGCGCAGCTCTGCATCGATCACTGCAGCTTCGTTGCCCGGGAACGGCCGTCCGATCGCCACCGTCCCGCGGTTCGGCGTCACCAGCGGCGGATCGTCCACCCGTTGCGCGATGCAGTCCACCGTCAGCTCCGTCGGCCCGTAGAAATTCTCCACTACGCTGTTCGGCGCGGCCGCTTTCCATGCCAGCGCGGTCGAAACCGGAAGCGCCTCGCCGGCGAAGATCGAGATCCGCAGCGACGGAAACGCGCCGGGCTTCAGCATCCGCATCCGCTCCATCATCGCGCCGGTCGACGGCACGCCGAACCACACCGTCAGTTCCTGCTCGCGGATGAACTTCGCCGGCGCAATCAGCTGTGCCGCCGGCACCACATGCACCGACGCTCCCACCGCCCACGCCGAATACAGGTCCAGCACCGACGCGTCGAAGGTCAGCTCCGACATCTGCGAAAAGCGGTCTTCCCTGCGGAAATCGCACCGCTCCTGCGCAATGCTCAGAAACTGCGCCACGCTCCCGGCTTCGATCATTACGCCCTTCGGCGTGCCCGTCGTGCCGGAGGTAAAGAGGATGTAAGCCAGCCCTTCATCGGCCATCTCGGCCGGCTGCTTCGGCCCTTCCTCTTTCAAATCATCGAAGCTTTCTGCCTGGGTGATCCCGCGCGCGCTTCCGTTCAGACCTGCCCCGCAAAGAATCCGCTGCGGCGCGTGCGCCAACACGCGCTCGGTCAGCATCTCCAGCCCACCCGCATCGGCGATGACCGCGTCCACTTCGGCGATCTCGAGGATGCGGATCAGGCGATCCTCGGGCGTGCCCGGATGCACCGGCACATATGCGCCGCCCGCCCACAGCGTCCCCAGCAAGCCCGCATAGGTCTCCACGCTGCGCGATGCCAGGAGCGCCACCCGGCCGGTTCGCCTCGGGCCCTGCTGCAGCCAGCCTGCAATCCGCCGGGCCAGCCCGGCCAGTTCCTGATAGGACCAGCGCCCTGCATCCACCACCAGCGCGGTCGCACGCGGATCGCGCGCCGCGCTCTGATAAAAAGGCAGAGCGAGGTTGTAGTTCACGGAAGAAGTCTAACCGCCCATTGCCGCTGCACCAAGCGAATCGTCACACCAGGTGTTCACGGTTGCCTGTCTCTCCTCCATACCGCGTAATACGGCTGGTTGGACAGCGAGCCATCGAACCCCGGCACCATCCACGCCTCGGGCCCGCGCCGCAGCTCGCAATAGTATTCGAGCGGAAATGCCGACTGCGTGCAGGCTCCCGGAATCGCGGCTCGGTATCCGCGCCCAACCCGCTCCATCTCCACCCAGGTCCACCGCTCGGCCTGATCCACATGGCGGTAATGCAGCCGAGCAGCGATGTTCGGCTCCATCGCCTCGCCTCCGGCAATCAGCACCACGGGCAGCGGCTGCCCGGGCGTGAAGCTCTCCGCCGGCGTGTGGGTCACCGGCACGCTCGGCCGCGTCGGCTTGCCGATTGCCGACTGCACCGCTCGTTCGGCCTCTGGCGACGTGTTCTGCGGTGCGGCCCCCTGCAGTTTCGCCTGCATCGCCGCCAGATCCACGTCGATGGCGGGCAGCCGATCCATCCAGTGCCCGCGGCGCATGGGCACATCTCCGTAGCCAATGTCCGCCCGGTAGACACTCTTCGCCCGCTCGGCCATCGTTGCCCACGCCGCGCGCGCAGTCTGGTACTGCGCCACGGCCAGCTTGCCTGCGTTCGCATCCCCCGTCTTCTGCCAGATCTCCCACAGCACTGCGCTGCGCAGCTTCTTCGCGAAAAACGTGCCCAGCCCGATCTGGATGAGCACGTCTTCCTCGATGCGCCGAAACTCGGCTGACCCGGGACGATCCGCTGTCATGCGCGCCTCCTTCAGACCGGTTAAGGAGACCTCCGCCATCACCTCCAGCCAACTCGCCACGTCGATCGGCGACACCTTTGGGTTCGGCCGGTCCGCGAGCCGATCGTCGGCGTGCTCCACTACGGTCGAGAACAGTTGCGGATCGAGCGGGCTCACCGTCCCAAAGCACTTCGGCTCCGGGGTGTCGCCATAGGGCGACCTCTCACTGCCCAGCACCACCGGCATGTTCGTGTACAGCTCCGGCCAGAAGGAGTGGTTCGACGCCGAAGGCAGATGCGCCGACGTTACCAGCGCCAGCATCCGGCTGGCCTGCGCCAGCGACCTCTCCACCGGCTCCGCCCCGCGCCCGAAGTCGCTTTGCATTGGCCGCCGCCACGTCTCCGCATCGGCATCCGGGTTGTAGAGCTTTCGCCCCCAAACGCGGTAGTACAGCTCGAACTTTTTCCAGTCCTGGCCGGGACTGAGCGTTGCGTCCGCATACGCGCATCGTCCGCCCGCGGCGCCCGATCCCTCTCGCCCTTTGAACGTCAGCGGCTCGCAAAGATCGATCCCCGCCGCGCCGCAAAAATGCGCCGCCCGCCCATAGGCGGCCGCCGTCTCCGGATCGCATGACAGCAGATGGCGCTGCGTTCCCGGCCACAATCGAAACCACAATCGGTAGGGCGCTCCTTCCGCGAGATAGTCCGCGTACCCGTAGCGCGTAAACAGCCGCGATCCACTGCTGAAGCGGAACGGGCCGCCCGCCGCCGGCTCGCCATGCGGAATCTCCTGCGCGCGAATATCCGCCTGCTGGTACCCGAGGCTCTGGTGCTCCGCCGAAAACTTAGCGCCCAGCTTCACCGGCATCCCCGTCGCGGTGGCAATCCCGATCATCGTCTCGGTCACGCCCTTGGCGTGCATGTCGATTTCGATCGTGCGCCCGCACCCCTGGATCGCTTCGAACAGCGTTCGCCAGAAGCCGTAATCGCCCTCCGGAATCCCGCTCTCCCCGTGCACGCGCATCGTGAGCCCCTGAATTTCCGGGCACTCTTTGAGCAGGATCGCCAGCGCGTCACGGCAATACTTCGCATGCGTCTCGGGCGTCAGGCCTTCGATGCGGTGGTATGCGTTGGGACTGTCGGTCCACGCATACGCGTG
>JBAUGH010000455.1:0-1915 GCA_049679565.1 Acidobacteriaceae bacterium | reverse complement strand
CGCCGCCGTAGCCGCCGCTTTGGCTAACAGAAGCGCCGGGAACCTGGCGGAGGGGATCGACGGCGCTCGCGTGGTTGCCCAACTGGGCCGCGGTCAGCTCCGTTACCGAGGCGCTGACCTGCGCCTGAGGCTGAGGGGCGCCGGTAGCGGTGACCACGACGGACTGGCGGACCCAGGCCGGCTCGAGCACGATGTTCTGCTCCACATCGTCCAGCGCGCCGCCGTAGAAGCTCTGGGTCTGCAACTGGCGAAACGAGGTTCCCGAAGCCAACACGTAGAAGCGTCCCGACTCGCCGCTGGTGAAGCTGTAGCTGCCGTCAGCCCCGGTGCGGCCGTTCAGCAGCACCTGGCCGTCGTGCACCAGGGCGACGATGGCACCGGAGATGGGATAGCCGAGGGGGTCGGTCACGGTGCCGTGGACGCTAACCGCACGCAGCGCGGGCGCCGCTGCGAGGAGAAGGAGAGCGGTTAACCATCGGGAAAAGCTCAGGAACCGGCCGGCGGGCCGCAAAGATCGCGTCATATATATCCTCCGTCCCCCTCGGGACGCGGTGGTGGGCCTGCCGGAACGGCAAACCCAGCGAACGAGACCGGTCTCCTGACTTGCGCGGGAGCCCTTCGGCATTCCGGAAGAACCGGACATTGCGGAAGGACCAGCCGGGCCGCCTTCCCGGAGCTTTGGGCTCCAGTGGCTTTGTGGCCAGACCTTTTCTGCGTCTGATGACGGGACGCAGAAACACGCGCTTACAGTTGCGGGGCAGTGGCGGATTTTCACCGCCTTCCCGAACATCTCGTTGCAGCCATGGAACAACCTGCGCAAACGCGCCGGCGGAACGATTCCCGCCACGCCCGTGCGCCGTCTGAAGCACCTGTTATAAATCCTGAGCGCGCTCCGGGTCAAAGGCGGTCCCGCTTCCCGCCAAAGCGTGCCGTCGCCCGCCGGCGATCGCGAAATCGGTGAAACCCAGGCAGGCCCGGGCTATACTCGCCCTGCCGAATCCATTATTGGAACGATATGCGCCAGGGGCGCAAGGGCTCCATGGACTCTCATGCCACCGGCTCGAACCGGCTCCGGGTGCTCATCGCGGACGACGAACGGATCATCGCCGACACCCTGAGTCTGATTCTGAACCAGAGCGGCTTTGAAGCGGCCACCGCCTACAACGGCGCCAAAGCAGTCGAAACCGCGCGGACCTTTCTGCCCGGCATCTTCCTGGCCGACGTGGTGATGCCGGGGATGAGCGGGATCGAAGCGGCCATCCGGATTTGCGCGATGATTCCGGAGTGCCGGGTGCTGCTGCTGTCCGGGCAAGCGGCGACGGCGGATCTGCTGCGCGACGCCCGCCAGAGGGGACACGACTTTGAAGTTCTCCTCAAGCCGGTTCACCCCACGCTGCTCATCCAGCATCTGCGCGACAGCCGCTGAGGCCGCCCTGCCGGGAGGGCTTCTACAGCAGTTCGGCCGCCTGCCCAATCGCCTGCCACAATTCCTTCATCCCGGCGCCGGTTTTGGCGGAGACCAGCAGCAGGCTCTCGGTTTCAAAGGCTTCGCTCAACGCCTTCAGCGCTTTGGTGCGGCCGTTTCCGGAGAGCCGGTCGGCCTTGGTTCCGACGACGACGAAGTTGCGTTCGGCGCTCTCCAGAAACTCGATCAGCTGGGCGTCGCTCGCGCGGGGAGGAATGGTCGCATCGACCAGGCAGACGCACAACGCCAGCGTGCCGCGCTCGCGGAGATAGGGCTCAATAAACTTCGGCCATTCGGCGCTGACGGATTTCGACAGCTTCGCGTAGCCGTAGCCCGGCAGGTCGGCGAAGAGCAGTTGCGCGGGCTGGCCGGGCTTGTCTGTCCAGGGGACGGGGGCGAGCGCGAAGAAGTTGATGGCTCGCGTCCGGCCTGGCGTCGAGGACACGCGAG
>JBAUGH010000454.1:0-3315 GCA_049679565.1 Acidobacteriaceae bacterium | reverse complement strand
CGACCCGGCGGCGCTGGCGCAGGGCGTGCGGGAAACGATTCGAGGGCTGGATTCTTCCATGGCAGTCTACAACGTGGAGACGATGGAAGAGCATCTGCGGAGCGCGCTGTTTCTGCCGCGGCTGGCGGGGACGCTGTTCGGCGTCTTTGGCGGGCTGGGACTGATGCTGGCGGGTGTGGGCTTGTATGGGGTGATGAGCTACGCGGTGAGCCGGCGGAGGCGGGAGATCGGGATTCGCATGGCGGTGGGCGCTCCGAAGGGTGCGGTGGAACGGCTGATTGTGGAGCAGGGGATGGCGCTGACCGGCATGGCTCTGGCGGTGGGGTTGGGGACTGCGTGGATGACAGCGCGGTTTTGCGCGAGCTTCCTGTACGGCGTGCGGGCGCACGATCCGCTGACATTTGTGGTGACACCGCTGTTCCTGGGCGGGGTGGCGCTGATGGCGTGCGCGATTCCGGCGCGACGGGCGGCGCGGGTGGATCCGCTGGAAGTTTTGCGGTACGAGTAGCAACTGTGCTTGTAGCGGTTACAGATGTGGAGGGGGTTGAGCGCCTCCCGACGCCGGTGAGAAATTATGGCGCGGGCCGGGGGTGGGAGGCTGTCGAGCCTTCGGTCATGCCTAAGACCCACTGGATGGCTTCGCAGTACATTGTGCGGATGTCGGGGTCCTGCCAGGATTCTTCGGTGTGGCCGAGGGTGGAGTAGAAGACGCGGCCCTTGCCGTACATCTTCGACCAGGCGACGGCGAAATCGTGATCGGTGCGGTGGATGCGGGGATTGTCGGCATAGTTCAGCTTCGACGGGTCGAGGCTCAGCAGCACGTTGACCTTGTCGCGCGACCAGTCTTTCGGCTGGTAGATCTCGTCGTACTTCACGAACTCATGGGGGAAGTGGCGGACGGCGGGGAAGCTGGGATCTTCGTTGACGATCGGCGCTTCGAAGGTGAACCAGGGGTGCTGGTCGAACCAGCCGCCGATCATTTCGCCGTACTCGGGCCACGTGTAGTTGGTATCGAGAGCGGCGTGGATGCCGACGAAGCCTTTGCCGTCGTCGTGAATGAAGGACATCATGTCGGCCTTTTGGGAAGCGTCCATGTCGAGCTCGCCGGTGGTGCTGGCGAAGACGAGGGCGTCGAAATAATTCAGGTTTTTGGCATTGCGGCCCAGGTTCTTTTTGGTGAGGAGTTCGGTGTCGGTGCGGATGACGGTATCCCAGAGGCCGGTTTCTTTGCCCATTTCGTAGACCGCGACCATGGCATCGGTGACGGAGTCGTGCTCGAAGCCTTTGGTTTCTCCGATGACAAGGACGTGCTTGCGGTGGACGGTGTCGGCGTGGGGCGGCGGCGGCGTGGACTGAGCGCGGATGGTCAGAGCGCTGGCGGCGAAGGCGAGGACCGGGGCGAGGATCGGGGCGAGGACGAGAGCGAGGGGACGGGATGAACGCATAAGAACTCCTTTGGCGCGGAGGCGGTTCGCGGTCCGGAGCAAGTGTAGTGGAAGCGGGAGCGGACGGATGTTCTTCACACGCGAAATTTTCGAAGCGCGTCGATTCGACGGTCATCTAAACACTGCAATCCCATCTCCGGAAAAGCAGGTGTGTATGACGAACGAAGAACTTCTCGCGAACGGGGCGCTGCACTCGTGGAAGCAGGTGCTGGGCCGGTTCGACAAAATGCTGGCGGAACTGAGCGATGAGCAGTTGCAGAAGCCGGTGGCGCCGGGCAGGAATCGGCTGTACTACGTGATCGGGCATCTGACAGCGGTGCACGACCGTCTGTTTACGCTGCTGGGCGTGGGCGAGCGGCTGCATCCGGAGCTGGATGAGGCGTTCATCACGAATCCGGACCGGAGGCTGGCGGATCCGGTATCCGCGGCGGAACTGCGGAAGGCGTGGGCGGAAGTGAATGGGAAGCTGACGGCGGCGCTGGAGGGTTTTGGGCCCGCGGACTGGCTCAGGAAGCACACGGCAGTTTCGGACGAGGATTTTGCGCAGGATCCGAGCCGGAACCGGCTGGCGGTGGTGCTGAGCCGGACGAATCATTTGTCGTTCCACACCGGGCAGGCGGTGCTGGCGAAGTAGCCGCCAGCCGGGGCATCGGCTTGCTGAAGAGTTTGCCGGGAGCCATCGCAGGGGTGTGCGATGCTCCCGGTTCCTCGATTCAGCTCTCTTAGCGGCCGTGGCCGGCGTTGCTATCGCTGTCGAACGGCCATGTCAGCCACGGGGTGAAGGACACACCCGATCCCTGCACGGTGGCGCAGCGTTTGCCCCCGGGACCGGCGGCACAGTTCCACCAGTTTTCGGTTGCATCCACGGTTGCGGCGCCGAGGTTGTCAATCGCGATGCCGGTGGAGAAGTTGTTGAAGTGGACATTCAGCTGGACGCCGGCGGGGGCGGTGAAGCCGACGTCGATGGCTTCGCTGTCGAAGGAATTCTGCGCGATGACGGTCCCGGTGACGGCGGCCATGCTGAATACGTTGATGCCGGTGGGACCGGGTGTTGGGGCGCCGGGATTGTCGGGGCCGTTGCCGGAGAAGTGATTGCCGATGATGGCGTTGTCGTTGAAGTTGACGGGCGGGGCGGGAGAGGGAGGCGCGGCATGGTTGTGCATGGCGACTCCGGTGGCTCCGTTATCGAGAATTTCGTTATCAATGACGACGTTGCCGGTGTTGGTCGTGCCCGGGGATGGCGCAAAGATGCCGACCCCGGCGCCCGGCGCCTGGGTTCCATTGCGCATGGAGACGTTGCGGGAGATGGTGTTGTACCCGACGCCGAAAGAGAGCTTCGCCGTGGGGATGATGGCGGTGGCAGGTGGGTGGGAGGCCAGGGTGATCCCGCAGTCGTAGACGTTGTCGTGGACAAAGTTCTCGCTGATGAGATTGTGGTCGTTGGGGCCGGTCTCGTCGCTGATGAGAATGCCGCCCGCGTTGTGTGCGATCTCGTTACGCAGGATGGTGGAGTGATCGACAGCCATGAGGTGAACGCCCTCGCCGCAATCGCCGCCCTCGCTGGTTTCGAAGGAGGCCGGAATTCCGGGGCAGGTGGCGCCACTCACATCGAGCGAACGGTCGTTGCCGGTCACCTCATTGTCGACGAGGGTGACGTTGGTGGCATTCGTGAAGAGGATGCCTTCGTAGTTGGCGTTGCGGACTTTGAATCCGGAGATGACGACGTTGGCGACGCCCGGATTGGGCGCGGCGCTCATGCCATCGACCCAGATGCCGTTGGCGAAATTGGTGGCGTCGATCACCGCGCCGAGCGGGTCTGAAGAGATCAGCGAAAGGGATTTGCTGATGGTGACCTGCTCGTTGTAAACGC
>JBAUGH010000453.1:0-2265 GCA_049679565.1 Acidobacteriaceae bacterium | reverse complement strand
GCGCCACCCCCACCGCCGTTCCGGTCAGGAACAGCTCGTCGCAGACGTAGAGTTCGCTGCGGTCGATCGCCCGCTCCACCGTTTCGATGCCCAGCTCGCGTCGCGCCAGCTCGGAGACCGCCGCGCGGGTAATCCCCTCCAGAACGTTCTCCGTCGACGGCGGCGTGATCAGCGCGCCCTTCCGCACCATAAACAGGTTGCAGGTGGCGCCCTCCGCCACATGGCCGCTCTCGTTCAGAAAAATCGCCTCGTCGAAGCCGCTGCGTTTTGCGTCGTCCGTGGCCAGTGCGCTGTTCACGTACGCCCCGCAGATCTTCGCCCGCGCCGGAATGGCGTTGTCCTCGAGGCGGCGCCACGCGCTCACCCCGGCGTGCAGTCCCTGCTCGCTGTGCAGATATTCCCCGAACGGCAGCGCCACCACCGCAAAGCCATCCTGGCTGTCGGTGCTCACCCCGATCCGCTCCGCCGATTTGTAAGCCAGCGGGCGAACGTAAACATCGGTGCGCAGCGCGTTCCGCCGCATCAGCTCCAGAGTGACAGCGCACAGCTCTTCCGCGCATGCGGGAACCTCGATCCGCAGGATGCCGCAGTTCTGCTTCCACCGCTCGTAGTGCTCGCGCGGACGAAAAACGAAAAGCTGATGCTCGGCGTCGTCCCAGTAGCCCCGGATCCCCTCGAAGACGCCCGTCCCATAGTGCAGCGCATGCGTCAGAATGCCGACCTGCGCGTCCCGCAGCCGCACATACTCTCCGTTGAAGTAGACGATCAGGTTTGGATCGGCTTCAGCCTTCATGGCCCGCCTCCGATCTGCGGTACAGTTCCCTGCCCGCCGCCAGGGCGCGCTCGTCCAGCGCCAGCCACTTCGCGCTTTTCACCAGCCGCTGCAGCGCGGCATCCACGCTGGCCTGAGGCAGCGCGCCGGTAATCTCCAGCAGCGCGCCCAGCATCATCATGTTCGCGGCGCGCCCATCGCCCAGCTCTTCGGCCAGATGCGCGAAGGGCCGCGCCAGCATGCGCACATCCGCGCGCCGGCATGCATCGGGCGCAGCATCGCCGTTGTAGAGAACCCATCCCCCCGGCCGCACGCTCTCGTAAAACTTGTGCAGCGCTGGCTCGTTCATCGCCACCAGCACGTCGGGCGCGACCACCAGCGGCGAGTCGATCGCCTCTTTCGACAGCCGCACGTGACAGTTCGATGTCCCCGAGCGCATCTCCGGCCCATACGACGGCAGCCACGAGACCTCCAGCCCCGCGTCCACACCCGCTTCCGCCAGCACCTCGCCCAGCAGCAGAACTCCCTGCCCGCCAAATCCCCCCACCCGCACCTGCAGATCGGTCCGCCTGGCGGCCTCCTCCGGAAGACGCCCTTCTGCCTCCTCATCCCCGACGCCCAGGATCGCCGGAATCTCGTCGAGCGCGGGAATCTCCTTGAGCGCCGGAGCGCTCCCCGCCGATCCACGCGGCTTCGCTTCCTGCGTGCGGTCCCGCAGCACCGCCAGCGGAAATGTCTTCTCCATCACGTCGCGGACCCAGTGCTGCGCGTCTACCGGCGACATCTTCCAGATCGTCGGGCAGGTCGCGAGAATCTCCACCAGCGAAAAGCCCAGCCCCTTCACCTGGTTCTCGACCGCCTTGCGCACCGCGCGGCTCGCCTGCGCGATCTGGCGATTGTCGCCCAGCCCCACCCGCTCGATGTAGACCGGTGCCTCAAGCGTCGCCAGCAACTCGCTCACATGCAGCGGATAGCCCTCGTTCTCCGGCCGCCGGCCGCCCGGCGATGTCGTGCTGGTCTGCCCCAGCAGCGTAGTCGGCGCCATCTGTCCGCCCGTCATGCTGTAGATGGCGTTGTTCACAAAGATCACCGAAATGTTCTCGCCGCGATTTGCCGCATGCAGGATCTCCGCCGAGCCGATCGCCGCCAGATCGCCGTCCCCCTGGTACGCCAGCACGATGCTCTCCGGCCGCGTGCGCTTCACCGCCGTCGCCACCGCCGGCGTGCGCCCGTGCGCCGCCTGCACGTTGCCCACGTCGAAGTAGTAATACGCAAACACCGAGCAGCCCACCGGGCTGATCAGGATCGTGCGGTCCTGAATCCCCAGATCGTCGATCGCCTGCGCCAGCATCTTGTGCACGATCCCGTGACCGCACCCCGGACAATAGTGCGTCTGGTGCTGCAGCTCGTCCTTCCGCTCAAACGTCGTGTAGAAAGCCTGCGGCCGCTGGTGAGCGACCTCGTATTCCCCTTGCACTTCGTCACACATGCGC
>JBAUGH010000452.1:0-2168 GCA_049679565.1 Acidobacteriaceae bacterium | reverse complement strand
CGTTTGAGCGGGTCGACGACCAGCACCTTGCAGTCGACCACGCCACTCCAGTTCGGCGCGGACTCGGCCTCGAAGCGGAAACTGCGCCCGACCACCGGCTCGAAGTCATTCTTCATCATCCATTGCGCGAGCAGCGGACCTTCGGTGAGCGCGCGCCAGACTTTCTGCAGCGGATGAGGGAAGACCCTCTCCACCACCAGGGTGCGCGGAGCTTCTGCGGGAGTACTCATCCAGCCATCCTCTGCAAGAGAGATTCCAGGCGGTCGAACCGGTCGCGCCAGAAGGCGCCGTAATGCTGGAGCCAGTCCACCATCGGCGTCAGCGCATCGGGCTGCGCGCGATAGTGGGTTTCGCGTCCCTCGCGGCGATGCCGCACCAGCCTGGCCCGCTTGAGCACCGTCAGGTGCCTCGAGACGGCCGGCTGCGAGATGCCGGCATAGCGCGTCAGCCCGTGCACGGTCTGCTCGCCCTGCCGGGTCAGCTCCTCGAAAATGGAGCGGCGGGTGGGGTCGGCGAGCGCCCGGAAAACGTAATTGGCCCTGGAAGACGTCACGCAAGAACCATAACCGAACGGTTATGGGTTGTCAAGAGAGAAGACCAGCGGCAGGTTCGATCCGTCTGCGGACTCGGCCGGAACCTCCGGCTACGATCCGATTCCCGGGATGCGGTCGGTGACCTCGGTGAGGGCGGCGAGTTTCTGCGCCAGAGCGGGGGTGAGGGCGGCGTCGGGGCAGCGCCAGCTCCAGTTGCCATTGAGGCGGGAGGGGACGTTCATGCGCCCTTCGCTGCCCAGCTCGAGGATGTCCTGCACCGGGAACAGGCAGGTGTCGGCGACCGAAGTGGCGACCGCGCGCAGCAGCGGCCAGACGACCCGGTCATCGCTCACCTCGACATAAGCGTGGACGGCGGCCTTTTCCCCGGGACTGGCGGTTTGCCACCAGCCGCGGGTGGTGTCGTTGTCGTGGGTTCCGGTATAGGCAACGGTGTTGGTGACGTATTTGTGGGGAAGGTGGATGTGGGCGCCGGGGCCGGAAAATCCAAACTGCAGGACCTTCATGCCGGGGAAGCCGAACTGCTCGCGCAGAGCATCCACTTCTTTGGTGATGAGGCCGAGGTCTTCTGCAATAAAGGGGAGTTCGCCAAGGCGTTCGCGGAGGGAGGCAAAGAGAGCCGCGCCCGGGGCCTGGATCCACTGGCCGTTGACCGCCGTTTCGTCCTGCGCAGGGATGGCCCAGTAGGCTTCAAAGCCGCGGAAATGATCGAGGCGGATGATGTCGTAGAGCTGCTGGGCGCGGCGGATGCGGTCGGTCCACCAGGGGAATCCATTTTGCCGAAGGGCCGGCCAGCGATAGAGGGGATTGCCCCAGCGCTGGCCGGTGGCGGAGAAGTAGTCGGGAGGGACGCCGGCCACGCGGATGGGGGCGAGATCCTCGTCGAGTTCGAAAAGCTCGGGGTGAGTCCACACATCGGCCGAGTCGTAGTTGACGAAGATGGCGAGGTCTCCGATGAAGCCGATGCCGCGGGCGGCGCAGTAGGCGCGGAGCGAGCTCCACTGCTCGTCGAAGGCGAACTGGATGGCCTGGGCGACAGCGAGGTCCTCGGCGTGCTCCTGGCGGACGCGGTCGAGGGCTTCGAGGCGGCGATGTTTGATTTCGTCGGGCCATTGGTTCCAGGAGGCGTAATTGAATTTGCGGCGGAGCACGGCGTAGAACGCCCAGTCGTCGAGCCAGGCGGAGTTGTCGCGGCAGTACGCGGAGAAGCGTGCGCTCTCAGGCTCGGCGCGGCGGGCGAGGAAGTTGCGGGCGGCCTCTTCGAGCAGAGGGAGCTTGCGGGCGGTAACGGCGTCGTAATCGATGGGGCCGGAAGCGCCGGGGAGCGTGGCGAGGCGATCATGCTCGAGCCAGCCCCGATCAGCGAGCAGCTCGAGAGAGATCAGCAGCGGATTGCCGGCGAAGGCGGACAGCGCCGCGTAGGGCGAGTTGCCGTAGCCGGTGGGGCCGAGCGGCAGCACCTGCCACAGGCGCTGCCGGGAAGCGGCGAGGAAATCGGCGAAGGCATAGGCGGCGGGTCCGAGGTCGCCGATGCCGCCGGAGGAAGACAGAGATGCAATGTGGAGCAGGAGGCCCGAAGAGCGTTCCAGCGGCATGAATGTGTCCTGTGTGTATGGA
>JBAUGH010000451.1:0-2785 GCA_049679565.1 Acidobacteriaceae bacterium | reverse complement strand
GATGATCACCGTTAGTCGCGGCGTTCGTCACCGGACCCGGCCCATCGGGAAGCGTTCGGTCAACCTTACCTTCGAGCGCGCAAGCGCAGCGACCGAGATGCTGGCCGCGCCGCACGAGGACCCGCTTCGCTGACGAAGCTCAACGCACCTTCGAAGCACAAAAAAGAGGTGCGGGGCACCCACCCCGCACCTTGTGTGCACTACACCTGCAACCTCTAACCTGTTCACTGCGCACTGTTCACTTTGAACTGGACTCTCTCAGTCCCTGCTTCTGAATTTTGCCATCAGCCGCAGGATCTCCAGATACAGCCAGACCAGCGTCACCATCAGCCCAAACGCGCCGTACCACTCCATATACTTCGGCGCCCCGGCCGCCACGCCGCTCTCGATAAAGTCGAAGTCCAGCACCAGATTCAGCGCCGCGATCACCACAATCACCAGGCTGACGCCAATCCCCAGCGCCCCGTTTCCGTTCACCGCCGCGAAGTGGATTCCGAAAAATCCCAGCACCATCTCCGCCATATAAAACAGGAAAATCGCCCCTGTCGCCGCCACCACTCCCAGCCGGAACTTCTGCGTCACCCTGATCATCCCCGACCGGTACGCCAGCAGCAGCACAAACATCGTCCCAAACGTCAGGCACACCGCTTCGATCGCAATCCCCGGGTAGCGGACATTCAGCATCGCCGAAATCCCGCCCAGCACCAGCCCTTCCAGCAGTGCGTAAATCGGCGCCGTCACCGGCGACCACTCCTTCTTGAACGCCGTGATCAGCGCGAAGATCAGTCCCCCGATCAGCCCCACGATCAGCAGCAGCGAATCCAGCCCCAGCGTCGCCGGATTCATCGCCAGATGCCACGTCCACGCCGCCGTCGCCACCGCGCACAGCAGCAGCATCCCGGTCTTGTTGACCGTGCCCTCCAGCGTCATCGTCTCGCCCAACGAGCCCGAAAATCCCTGGAATACCTTATCGTTCAGCGCCGGGTTCGCAGTCCTCATCAGATCGGCCAAAATTCCCTCTCCCTCGGAGAACCCCATTGCGCAGCATTCTCGCGGCGTTCCCCCTCCCATCATAGCCGCTGGACAAGCCCGCCCCGCGCTCTCGCGCCATCCGGCACAGGATCTCCGCCCGCGCCAGCATTGCTTCGGAAAGAATTTCATTCGTCATTTCGGTGCTCCATTCCCATGCACCTGCGTCGTCAGCGACCAGTTCCCCTCCAGAGTCCCATTCGGATTTGAATTGGGATCGTTGGTCTGGTACCACTGCGTCCCGTTGGTCCACGTCTGCGAGTAGGCGTTCGACACATTCGTGGGAACTCCGTTCGGCCCCACCACCGTCTGCTGATCCAGCGAATAATCCACCCAGTCCGACGCCGCCGTCGACCGCGCGTTCATCGAAGCATTCGCGTTGTTCATCGAGCTCTCGAACGAGGACTCCTGCTGCTGCATGAACTGCTGATGCTCCGCCTGCGAGCGCGCCATGATCTGCTGAAATTGCTGGTACAGCATCTGGCTCTCCTGCTTCTCCTGCGCCGCCAGCGCGGCCAGCATCTGCTGCCCCTGCCGCTGCTGCCGCTGCATAAAAGCCGTTTCCCACTGCTGCGTCGGAATCGGATTAGGCAGATTCCTGCTGTCCACCAGTTGCATCAGCGCGTCCAGCTCGCCTTCCGGCGCCGTCAGCACATCCACCCGCGCCCAGCACACGCCCCCGGCCAGCGGCCCGGAGCTTCGCACCGAGCACTCCAGCATCGCCTGCAGCCGCTCTTCCACCACAAACGACCCATCCACCGTTTCAATCCGCAGCGCCGCCGTGTCTGCCGTGTTGTTGCTTTGCACCGCCGGCGCCAGACGGCTGTTCTGCTGATTGAAGCTAGCCGCCAGTCTCTGGGCCTGTTGCTGCACCGCCGCCTGAACCGGTGTCGGACCCACTACATGGACGCCCCCCTGCAGGGTCCCCAGGTAATACTGCAGGAAATCCGCCGCCGTCATCGCTCCGGAAAGAGGAACACAGCCGCCGCTGTTGGGTGGCGTCCCCCGGGGCGACCACTTCCACCCCACCAACGGCTCCATCCGATACTGCATCAGCCCGTCTGCCGAATAGGAACGGAAGATCGGCGACGGCACCATGGTGCACGGGCTCACCATCACCATGCCCTGCAGCTTCCATCCCGCCGGGATCGTCAGCGCCATCGCCTGCACATTGTTCAGCGACGGATCCGTGATCGTCGCCGTCGTCAGCTGGCCCGACAGCGGCGAGCCCCCCACATAGTTCACGCTTCCCGCCTTGCCGCCCCCGCCCGATCCCGATCCCGCCGGCGCCACAGCCGCAGCCGCGTTCGTTCCCCCATCACCCCCGCTCGCCGCGCTCGATTTCGACGAGCACCCCGCCGCCACAACCGTAAGCGCGCACACCACGCCAAAAACCAGTCTCGGCTTCCTCATCAGGATCCTCTCTCCTCTGCCATCGCCGCGTTCGTGGGGATTGCGCCGGCTCGCCGGTCCGGCCCTGAGCACACTTCCGCCCCAAAGAACAGCAAACGGGTCTCTGCCTCCTCGAAGGAAGCTCTTGTCGTCCAACCTCAGTTGTCTGCTACACGGCCGGCCGCCGCAGATCGTGGGTGCACCTAACTTGCCATCCCCGCCCCGGCCCGCCAAGAGACACCGCGGGGCAATTCATGCCAACTCATGTCGTTTCTTCTGCCCTCCCCACCCCGCGCCCCAACTCCCAACCCGCAGATTCCCTTTCGTCTCCGGCCTCCTCCCTCGCTATACTGGAGCCCCCACG
>JBAUGH010000450.1:0-3933 GCA_049679565.1 Acidobacteriaceae bacterium | reverse complement strand
GCGAGGATCGAGCCGCATTTCCGGCCTGGCGAGCGGAGCGGTGCTGCGCAACGCCGTGGTGATGGCGGAGGTGGCTCTTTCCTTCGTGCTGCTGGTGGGCTCGGGGCTGATGTTCCGGAGCTTTATGGATCTCCAGCGCATCGACCCGGGGTTCGATCCGCACCATCTGCTCACGTTCGAAGTGCTGGGTGCGGCGGGGACGGGCGGAAAAACGCCGGCCGAGCGCGAGGCGCGAAGGCGCCAGGTGGAAGATCGGCTGCGGGCGATTCCGGGCGTGGAGAGCGTCACCGGATCGGCCCCGTTTCCGCTCACCGGCGGTTACAGCCCGGTCCGCTGGGGGACGGAGGCCGCGCTGTCGGATCCCAGCCGTTACCAGGCGACCGACTTTCAGATTGTGATTCCGGGTTATTTCGAGACGATGCATACCCCGCTGCTGGCGGGACGGACGTTCACCGAAGACGACGAGCAGCCGAACCGGAACTACGTCCTGATCGACGAAGATCTGGCAAAAAAAGCGTTCCCCGGGCAGTCGGCGGTGGGCAGGCAGATCCTCACGCGGGTCCAGACCCCGCAGGCGGTATTTGTCCAGATCATCGGCGTGGTGGGACACCAGCGCGAGGAGTCGCTGGCCGTGCCGGGCCGCGAACAAATCTACTTTACGGACGCCTACTTCGGCGGATTCACCCCTCCCCGATGGGCGATTCGAACGGTGAGCGATCCGGCGAGTTACGAGGGCCAGGTGCGCGCGGCGATCGAGGGCATCAGCCGCAGCTATCTGGTCGACAAAATGGAGCCGGCCGAGACCGTGGTCCGCGAGGCGCAGGCGGGGACCCGGTTTTCGCTGCTGCTGTTGCTGGCCTTTGCCATCATTGCCGGCGTCCTGGCTGGCATCGGCCTTTACGGCGTGCTCTCCACCGCGGTGCGGCAGCGGACGGCCGAGATCGGCGTGCGCATGGCGATGGGCGCGGATCGCGGGGATATCGTGCGCCTGGTGGTACGCCAGGGCATGCGGCTGAGCGTGATTGGCATTGCTGTGGGCATCGTGGCGGCATTCGTTCTGGGGCGAGTGATGACGGCAATGCTGGTCGGAGTGAAACCGACTGACCCGCTGACGTTTGTGGTGATGGCGGTGGTGTTTCTGGCGATTGCGGCGCTGGCCTCGTGGGTTCCGGCGATGCGCGCGGCCGGAATGGATCCCAAGACGGCGCTGCTGGAGAACTAGCCGTTCAGGCAGACGCGCTTCGCGCATTCCCGCGTTGAGAGCGGCAATGCCACTAGGGGCGGGGGAAGGCGTAATAGCCCGAGCGGGTGGTGACGCGCGCGCCGGGTGTGGAGCACTGCAACCGGATGCGGTGGAAGCTCGAGTCCGCTTTGAAGTTCGAGGGCTTATAGACGAGGCGGTACTGGTCGCGCTGTTCGGCTTCGATCGTCCGCAGGTCCTCGAGGATTTGTGCGCCCTGCGGGTGGACAAAGAGGCGGCCGCCGGTCTGCTGCGTCAGGTCCTCGAGTGTCCGATAGCCGCCGGAGAACTGGCCGGGGCGGCGAGTGATCATGGCGTAGATGGCGGTGCGGGTGCGCTGGCACATGTCGACCGCTTCGCTGAGGTAGGCGTGGCTGGCGTCATCTTCGCCGTCGGTGAAGACGAGGATAAAGTTGCCGGTAGCCTGATCGGGCGCATCATGGCTGGGGTCGGGCTTCCAGCGATCGCGGCAGGTCGTATACAGCGAATCGAAGATGGCGGTGAGGGGATCGAGGCGGTCGGCGGTAATGCCGACGCGGGCAGCTCCCGCGGCGATGGCGGCGTCGCTGTCGGTCCAGTCCTGGCGGATGAAGGTTTCGGTGTCGAACTGCTCGACGAAAGCACGGTCGTAGCCCTTGCGCAGCAGCAACGACGCGTACGCATGGATAATGGCGCGGTTGAAGCCGAGCGCGCCCAGCATGGAGGCGCTGGTATCGAACAGGAAGCCGGCGCGGATGGGGAGGTCGTCGTACTCCTGCAGCATGACGATGTTGGTTTGCAGCTTGCCGTTGTCGGTGAGGCGCAGGTTGCCGCGGGTGAGGTGGGTGAGCGGCTTGCCGTGAGCGTCGGCCGCGTGGAAGGCGAGGGAGATTTCGTTGACCGGGATTTTGAGCGTGTAGGGCTGGGGTGACTGCGCCGCCGCGCGAGAAAAAATAAGCGCGGTGAACACCAGCGGAAGCGCGCAGCGCAGCATATCTGATTACCATAGCGAAAACAGACACTGGATAGTTGGGGGACGATGCGGACGGCGATCGTGGGCTGGCTGGCAGGGGGAATGGCGCTGGGGCTGGCGGGACCGCCGGCTGCCCGCTCCCCTTCGCGACTCGAGCTTGCGATCGAGGGCGGCGTGGTGCAGGGCGTGCCTGTTCAGGAGTTGCCGCAGGGCGGCGCATTCCTGGGGATTCCCTACGCGGCGCAGCCGGTGGGCAGGCTGCGCTGGCATGCTCCGGAACCCGTCCCTCCGTGGAGCGGAGTGCTGCAGGCGTCGCAAATGGGGCCGGCCTGTCCGCAGTCGCCCAGCCCATGGCTGCCGGAGATGCTGGGCATTCAAAAGATGCGCACCGATGAGGCATGCCTGTACGTGAACGTGTGGACGCCGGACCTCCATGCGACGCCCAGGCTGCCGGTGCTGGTGTGGGTGCACGGCGGAGGCAATGTCGAGGGCTCCGGAGAGTGGCCGCCGCTGGGGCCGGCGCTCGCGGAGCAGGGCATCGTGGTCGTAAGCCTGAATTACCGGCTGGGGGTGTTCGGGTTCTTTGCCGACGGAGCACTGGATGCGGAGTCGCCTCATCGCGTGTCCGGGAACTACGGACATCTGGATCAGATTGCGGCGCTCCGCTGGGTGAAGAGGAACATTGCGAAGTTCGGCGGCGACCCGGCGCAGGTGACGATTGCGGGTGAGTCCTCGGGATCGCTGGATGTCTGCAACCTGATGACGTCGCCGCTGGCCGCGGGGCTGTTTCGCGGGGCGATCATGGAAAGCGGCGTGTGCGTGGACGGGGTCGATCCGACGCTCCACGAGGTGGAGAAGAGCGACGCGCGGCTGGCGCAGGATCTGGGCGTGGCCGCGGGGCCGGGAGAGCTGGCAGCATTGCGGGCGCTGCCGGCGGAGCAGGTGTTCGACGCCGCGGCGAAAGACGATGCTCTGGATCTGGAGCCGGCGGTGGATGGTTATGTTTTGCCGCAGCAGCCTGCGCTGGCGTTCGAAGAAGGCCAGCAGGCAAGAGTCGCGGTGCTGGTGGGCAGCAACGACAGCGAGGTGTCCATCTTTGCGAGCCCGCTGGTGGGCGCACATGCCTATCGGCCGAAGACGGTCACGGCCTATCGGGCGTGGCTCGAGCGGAAGTTTGGGCCGCTGGCGGATCGGGTGTGGGCGGCCTGGCCGGCGGCGACCGATGCCGACGCGCCGCTGGCGTTTCGCGCGATGTTCACGGACTACGACTTCGGTTTCGGATCGTGGCTGCTGGCGAAAGATACGGGCAAGGCCGGAGAGGGCGCGTATCTCTATCACTTCAGCTACGTGGGGAAAGGCCCGTTTGCGGCGTTGGGGGCGTTTCACAGCGAGGAGGAGATGTTCCTGAGCCGGCATTACTGGACGAGCTGGGTGGCGCAGCCGGAGGACGCCGCGCTGTCGCGGGCGATCATCGGCTATTGGGCCAATTTTGCGAAGACAGGAAATCCCAATGGGGCAGGGCTGCCCGCGTGGCCCGCGTTTGGGCCGAGCGGCGAAGCCCAGGATTTGGGAAGGCACATCGGGCCGGAGGCGGATCCGCGTGCCGGGAAATGGGCGGTGTTTCAGGAATATCTGACCTCGCGGCTCGCGAAGGTCGAGTGACCGCGTATTTTGCGGTGGGCCGGGCAGCTCGGAGTTCAATCTGGCAGGACGGGAGCGATGGCATGAGGGTGCTGGCAGC
>JBAUGH010000449.1:0-4171 GCA_049679565.1 Acidobacteriaceae bacterium | reverse complement strand
GTCTGGGCGAGGGCAAGGTGAACTGGCAGGCGGTGCTCGATCGCAAGAACGGGATCATCGCGAAGCACGTCAAAGGGCTCGACTTCCTGATGCGCAAGAACAAGGTGACGGTGGTGAACGGCTGGGGGAAGCTCACCGGTCCGGCGAAGGGCGGCGTGTTCACGATTGCGGTCGAGGGCGGCAAGGGTGCGACCAGCGTGCAGGCGAAGAATGTGGTGCTGGCGACGGGCTCCGATGCGAAGCTGCTGCCGGGGCTGACCGCGGACGAGACCATCCTGACGAATATCGAGATTCTTTCGCTGAAGCAGATTCCGAAGTCGCTGGCGATTATCGGCGCGGGCGCGGTAGGCGTGGAGTTCGGCTCGATCTTCCGCAGCTTTGGATCGGAGATCAGCATCATCGAGTTTCTGCCGCGGGTGGTGCCGAACGAGGATGAGGAAGTCAGCAAGGAGCTGAATCGGGTCTTTAAGAAGCGCGGCATCGAGATCAACGTGGGCGCGAAGGTCGAGAAGGTGGAGAAGACGAAGACCGGGGCGAAGGTGACGTTTACCGCCTCCGATGGGAAGAAGGTGGAGAAGGAAGCGGAGAAGGTGCTGGTGGCGGTGGGGCGCGCGCCGCGCACGGAGAACATTGGTCTGGAGAAGACGAAGATCAAGCCGGAGCGCGGGTTCATCAAGGTGAACGAGTGGATGCAGACGGACGAGCCGGGCGTTTACGCGATCGGCGACATCGTGGCCGGGCTGCCGCAGCTGGCGCACACCGGCGCGATGGCGGGGATGGTGGTGGTGGCGAAGATTGCGGGCAAGTTTGCGCGGCCGATCCGGCGCGACCGCGTGCCGGCGTGCACCTACACCGAGCCGCAGATCGGCAGCGTTGGGCTGACGGAAGCGCAGGCGAAGGAGAAGGGATCCACGGTGAAGGTGGGGAAGTTCCCGTTCTCGGCGAACTCGAAAGCCTCGATCGTGAACTCCCACGAGGGATTTATTAAGGTAGTGGCCGATGCGAAGTACGGCGAGATTCTGGGCGTGCACATCATCGGGCCGCAGGCGACGGAGCTGATTGCCGAAGCGGTGACGGCCATGGAGCTGGAAGCGACGGTGGACGAGATGATGTTCACCATCCACGCCCACCCAACGCTGGCGGAAGCGATGCTGGACGGCTTTGGCAGCGTGGAAGGCATGGCAATCAATATCTAGATTCAGGGTGGCAGCGATGGAGCGGTCGGCAAAAGAGCGGCCAACGCGATGATTCTCAATCTCCTCAACCTTGGGCGGGTTCCGTATAGCGAAGGCCTGGAGATGCAGCGGCAGCTGATCGAGGCGCGCTATGAGGATCGCATCGGGAACACCCTGGTGCTGCTGGAGCATCCGGCGGTGCTGACGCTGGGGCGCAACGCCAGCCGGGCCAACATCCTTGCCAGCGACGAGTTTCTGGCTTATCGCGGGGTGGAGATCCACGAGATCAATCGCGGCGGCGATGTGACGTATCACGGGCCGGGGCAGCTGGTAGGGTATCCGATCTTCGATCTGCGGAGTTTCACGCCGCGGCTGGGGGCCGTCGATTACGTGCGGCGGATGGAGGAGGCGCTCATCCGCGCCTGCGGCGACTTCGGGGTGCGGACCGCGCGCGTCCCTGGGAGAACCGGGGTGTGGACGGTGGCCGGCGGGTCTGTCGCGGAGAAAAAGATTGCGGCGATCGGGGTCCACATCGCACGCGGCATCACGTCGCATGGATTTGCGTTCAACGTGCACCCGGATCTGCGCGACTTCGAGCTGATCGTGCCGTGCGGGATCTCGGATCGCGCGGTGACGAGCCTCGAGCTGGAGGCGGATCCGGCGCCGAAGATGGAGGCGGTACGCAACGCCGTGGCGCGGCAGTTCGGCCATGTTTTCGAGCATCAGGTGCTGTGGGCGGAACTCGCGGATTTATTGCCCGAGGCGGCGCCGGCGATGGCGCAGCCGGTTGCGCAGCCGGATTTATAATCGATCTTTGCGCTGAAATCCTTTTCCTTTCAGACCTGTCCGAGCGGAGACAAAATCCATGCCAACCGACGTCCTGATGCCCCAGATGGGCGAGTCGATCTTCGAAGGCACCATCACCAAATGGCTGAAGAAGCCGGGCGACAGCGTGCAGCGCGACGAGCCGCTCTTCGAAATTTCGACGGACAAAGTGGATGCGGAGATTCCTTCGCCCGCGGCGGGAGTGCTGACGGAAATCCGCGCGGCGGAAGGCTCGACGGTGCAGGTGAACACGGTGGTCGGGGTGATCGGCGAGGCAGGAGCGGCTGCGGCGAAGGCTCCGGCGCCCGCACCGGCGAAGGCCGAGCTCCCGGCGCCGCAGAGCAGCGCGCCTGCGCCGGCTCCCGCGAAGGAAGAAAAGGCTGCGGAAGCGAAGCCAGCTGCGGGCCCTGGCCAGGACGTCATCATGCCGCAGATGGGCGAGTCCATTTTCGAAGGCACGATTACGAAGTGGCTGAAGAACGTGGGCGACACGGTGCAGCGCGACGAGCCGCTGTTTGAAATTTCCACCGATAAGGTAGACGCGGAGATTCCTTCGCCGGCGGCGGGGGTGCTGACGGAGATCAAAGTTGCCGCGGGACAGACGGCGCAGATCAACACGGTGGTCGCGGTGATCGGCGGGTCCGGTGCGGCAGCTGTTGCGCCCTCGACGCCTGCAATTCCGGCTGCTGCTGCGGCGCCCGCGCCTGCGGTCCGACCCGCGGAGGCCGAGCCGGTTTCAGCGGAGGCGGAGCATGTCCGCTCCTCGCCGCTGGTGCGCAAGATTGCGCGCGAGAACAACGTGAATCTCGGCGCGGTAACGGGCAGCGGCGCGGGCGGCCGGGTCACGAAGGAAGACATCCTCGGCTACCTCGAGAAGCGGGGCGCTGGCGCTGCTCCGTCTGCTCCTGCTGCTGCAAAGGCGGCGGCGCCTGCTCCTGCAGCCGCTCCACTGCCGGGCGAGTTGGTACCGCTGACCCGCATGCGTTCGATCATCGCGCAGCGCATGGTGGAGTCGAAGCACACCAGCCCGCACGTGCACACGGTGTGGAAGGTCGATTTCACCCGGATCGTCAGGCTGCGGGAGAAAGAGAAGAACAAGTACGAGCAGCGCAACGGGGTGAAGCTGACGTACATGCCGTTCATCTCGCGGGCCATCATTGCGATGCTGCGCAAGATGCCGATCGTGAATGCGTCGCTCGAAGGCGATGCGATCCGCTACCACCAGAACATCAATCTGGGCATCGCGGTGGCGCTCGACTGGGGCCTGATCGTGCCGGTGATCAAGCAGGCGGAAGAGAAGAACTTCCTCGGCATTGCGCGGGCGATAGCCGACCTGGCGGACCGCGCGCGCAACAAGAAGCTGAAGCCGGACGAGGTGGGGTCGGGGACGTTCACCATCACCAACCCGGGCATCTTCGGCGAACAGTTCGGGACGCCGATCATCAACCAGCCGGAGAGCGCCATCCTCGGCGTGGGCGGGCTGTTCAAGGAGCCGGCGGTGGTGACCGGCGAGGATGGCGGGGACTCGATCGCCATCCGCCACTTCCTGCATCTGACGCTGGGCTTCGATCACCGCATCATCGACGGAGCCGACGCGGGGCGGTTTAGGGCCGAGGTAAAGAAGTACCTCGAAGGGTGGAACGAAGATATCGGCTGAGGATTCTGCACGGAGGTCCGGCGTGATTGAAGAAATGGCGCTTCGCCGCTACGGCTATGGCCGATGGCAGGCGCCGTTTTGGTTTATCGGACCGGAAGAAGCTAAGGCACGAGACGAAGATATTCAGATTCGTCTTCAAGCATGGTTATCCCTCGGCAATCCTGAGGTCTGCGATTGCAAAGAATTTCACGACCGTATAAAAGTTAGAAAATGGCATCAGCCTCCTCCGCCACTGCAGCCCACCTGGAGGCGGCTCATGCTGTTGCTTCTGAGCTTCCAGGACAAATCGGCTGATCAGAGGAGTCTCCGCCTTTATCAGATGAGCCGATGGGGAGCAGCAGGCGGCGATACGTGTGTGCTTGAACTGTCCGGACTGCCGGCCCATAGTTACTCCGAATCCAGAAAGCAAAAGATATTCGAACAGAGTAAGTCAGACGAGATTCGGCGCCAGAGGATCGCCCATATCCAACAGCAAATTGCCGAGCACCCGCCGCGGTTTGTCGTGATGTATGGG
>JBAUGH010000448.1:0-3278 GCA_049679565.1 Acidobacteriaceae bacterium | reverse complement strand
GGGAAGAGCGGGACGCGCGGGCTGGCGGATGTTCTGCGTGAAAGGTCTGGGGATGGCCATGCTCGGCGGCCAGAGACCGGGCGATAGCGAGGAACGCAAGCCCGGCGTGCGAGAGCGTAGCGCGGGTGCGATGGACCAGCCACAGGCGCCGCGCAATCCTCAGTTCGGGGACCGCCACCTGGACCAGATCGCCCCGGGCCAGCTCCGGCTGAACCGTGAGCCCCGGCACCAGAGCGACGCCGTTGCCCCGCGCAACGAAGCGCTTGATGGCTTCGAGGCTGGGCAGCTCGATCTCCATGTTCAGCGGCGTTTGGTATCGGGCGAACGTCTCGACGACCCGCTGGCGCAGAGGGGAAGCGACTGTGTGGGCGATGAAATTCTGCGCCCCCAGCTCGCGGATCGAAACCTGCCGCTGGCGGGCCAGCGGGTGCCGCGGATCCACCACGAAGACCACCGAGTCGGTATAAACCGCGATGGCATGCAGGCGTGCGTCCTCCGGGCGGAACGAGAGGATGCCGAACTCAGCCGCCCGTTCGATGAGCTGATCGGGAATCTGGCTGGCCAGGGACCGCTGCACCGTGACGCCCAGCTGTGGATGCACCCGCCGGAAAGCCTCCAGAACCGGCAGCAGCCACAGGCAGGTGTACTCGTTGGCGCTGATCGTCAGACGGCCGCGCTCGAGGGAGCGGAGCTCCTCGAGGGCCGTCACAGTTTCGCCGCGCAGGCGCAGCAGACGCTCCGCGTATCCCCGCAGTAAACGGCCGGAAGCGGTCAGCGTCCCGTCCCGCGAGGCCCGCTCGAAGAGCGGCTCGCCCAGCTCCTCTTCCAGCTTGCGAATGGTCTGGCTGATCGCCGGCTGGGTGCGCCGCAGGCGGAGGGCAGCCCGGGAGAACCCTTTTTCTTCGGCCACGGCGAGGAAGGTTTCGAGCTCGGCGAGTTCCATAGAGTGAAGCCGGTGCAGCAGAATCATAAATAATTCTTATGGAAATGCAAACAATTACAAATTTGCCTTATGGGGCGCCCTTTGCGAAACTGGGTTGAAAGCGGGCAGACTTGCTGCAGGCGCAGGTTCCCCTCCCCCTTGCAATGCGCGGCGCGCCCCCGGGAATACGCTATGGAACAGAACCGCATCTCGTTCTTCGATACCACCCTGCGCGATGGGGAGCAGTCGCCGGGCTGCAGCATGACGCACCACGAGAAGCTGGCCCTGGCCCACTCGCTGGCGGATCTGGGCGTGGACATCCTCGAGGCCGGCTTTGCCATCGCCTCCGACGGCGACTTCGCGGCAATTACGGCCGTGGCCGAGCAGGTCCGCGCGCCCAAAATCGCATCGCTTGCGCGCGCCCGGCGCGAGGACGTCGAGCGCGCGGCTAAGGCCGTGGAGAAAGCCGCGAGGCCCCGGATCCATGTCTTCCTCGCCAGCTCCGACATCCATCTCGAATACAAGCTGAAGATGACTCGTGCCGAGGCGCTCGAGCAGGCCGCACAGATGGTCGCCCTGGCGCGGACCTACGTCGACGACGTCGAGTTCTCGCCCGAAGATTCGACCAGAACCGATCCTGACTTCCTCTGTCAGTTTGTGGCCGCAGCTATCGGCGCCGGGGCTACAACCATCAACCTCCCGGATACGGTCGGCTATGCGACCCCCGAAGATTACGCCGGAATGTTCCGCAACATCCTCGAGAAGGTGCCCGAGGCACGGCAGGTGATCCTCTCCACCCACTGCCACGACGACCTGGGGCTGGCTGTGGCCAATACCCTTGCCGCCATCCGCGCCGGCGCGCGCCAGGTGGAATGCACCATCAACGGGATCGGCGAGCGGGCCGGCAATGCCGCTCTCGAAGAGATCGCCGCAGCCATCAGGGTGCGCTCCGATGCGTTTCCCTACGAACATTCGCTGAAACTTGAGAAGCTCTATCCGGTGAGCCAGCAACTGGCCGGGACCATCAGCTTTGGCGCCGCTCCCAACAAGGCAGTGGTGGGGGCGAATGCCTTCGCCCACGAGGCGGGCATCCACCAGCACGGCGTCCTGTCGAATCCCCTCACCTACGAGATCATGACGCCGGTCTCGGTGGGCGTGCCCGCGAACCGCATGGTGCTGGGCAAGCATTCCGGACGAACCGCCCTGCGCTCGCGCCTCCACGAGCTGGGCTACCGCCTCTCCGCCGCCGACCTGGAGACCGCCTACCGGGCCTTCACCGAACTGGCCGATCGCAAGAAGGCCATCTACGACCAGGACCTCATCAATCTGGTCGCCCATCACCGCCGCCACGAGGATCTGATTTCCACCGAGCCGGCCGTGAACTGAAGAATCAGCCGCGCGAAGATCGGCCAACAAATCAACCGAGAGAGTTCATGACGAACAAGCTGAAAATCCTGGTGGTGGCCGGCGATGGCATCGGGCCGGAAGTGACAAGCGAAGCGGTGCGCCTGCTTCAGTCCGTGGCGGAACTGGGCGGCTATGACTTTCAGTTTCGCGAGGAGCCCATCGGCGGCGTCGCCATCGATGCCCACGGCACTCCCCTGCCCGACTCTACCCTGAAGGCTGCGCTGGACAGCGATGCGGTGCTGCTGGGCGCGGTGGGCCACAACAAATTCAATGCGCTGCCCCCCAGCGAACGGCCCGAAGCCGGACTGCTGAAGATTCGCGCCGAGCTGGGCGGTTTTGCAAACCTGCGCCCGTCGTTCGCGTGGCCCGGGCTCAGCCAGAATTCCCCCCTGCGCCCGGAAGTTGTCGAGGGCGCGGACATCCTCTTCGTGCGCGAGCTCCTGGGCGGCCTCTATTTCGGCCAGCCCCGTCAGTGGGACAAGACCGCTAACGCCGCGTGGAACACCATGCGCTACACCCGCGATGAAGTCGTTCGCGTAGCCAGAGTCGCCTTCGATCTGGCGCAGAAGCGGCGCAAAAAAGTCACCTCCGTCGACAAGGCGAATGTCCTTGAGGTTTCCCAACTGTGGCGCGCGACGGTGATCGAGGTGGCGAAAGAATATCCCGACGTGGCGCTCGAGCATCAGTATGTGGACGCCATGGCCATGCACCTGATGAACCAGCCCCGCAGCTACGACGTGGTCCTCACCGAAAACCTCTTCGGCGACATCCTCTCCGACGAAGCCGGCGTCATCACCGGATCGCTCGGCATGCTCCCTTCGGCGACCATTGGCGGCAAAGTGAATCTGTACGAGCCGGTCCACGGATCGGCGCCGGACATCGCCGGCAAGGGCATCGCGAATCCGCTGGGCGCGATCCTGACGGCGGCCATGCTGCTGCGCTATTCAGC